>JAZORY010000018.1:0-9985 GCA_045656825.1 Candidatus Avispirillum sp. | reverse complement strand
TAAATTATCGTTTAGCGCATTACATGTCGTAGGGACCGACGTCCTCGGCGGTCCGTTTCTAACTTCTCCTCGAGGAGAAGCCTTATCAACATAAATTATCGTTTATCGGCTCAGATGCCCGTAGGGGCGACCATATGTGATATCCCTTTCACGTTCCAAACATTCTTCCCGGAAGAATTCCCGGTGTACTTTTAAGGCCGATATATGCAATTTCAGGGTCCGTCATAAGAACGCCCCGACAAATTGTTCCGTCTCCAAATCGGGTGTTTATATTATCAAATGCTCCCTCAAGCTTTTCCTTTTTCTGTATCCTTTCAATCTCAGGTGAAAAAGACATTTGCTCCGTTTCATTATAAAGGAGATTGCTTGCGCTAATAGACAAGGAGCGTATACGCTTCCCTTTTGCGCATCTCATATAAAGAGCATATGCCGCCTTGAATATTTCCTGACTGGTTCTGCACGGATACGGCAAATGCATCTGCCTCTCAAAGCTACTAAGGTCGCTTTCTCTTATCTGAAGCTGAACACAGCTGCAATCAAATCCATAATCACGAAGTCGCCTCGAAACGTTAGTTGCAAGGGCTATAAGAAGTATCTTCACATCATCATCAGTAACAAGATCACGCGGCGCTGTGTTGCCGCAGCTGACGCTTTTTACAAGGGTTTTCGCAGCTATATTTTTAACGGGAGCCGTGTCCTCTCCTCTGGCAAAGGAAAGCAATTGAACACCGTTTTTGCCAAGTATGGAACGGATAAGTCTATCGTCGGACATAGCAAGCTGACCGATGGTTTTTATGCCGTACATCTCTAATTTTTTTGTTGTTGCAGGGCCGATATATAAAAGATCTGACACGGGCAGGGGCCACACCTTTTCTTTGAAATCATCTGCACCAATAACCGTTGTTTTATCCGGCTTCCTCATATCGCTTGCAAGCTTTGCGAATATTTTATTAAAAGAAACACCAACTGAAACAGAAACTCCCAGCCGCTTTTTCATTTTCTCCCGAATATCGTCTGCAATAGATTTTCCATCACCGAAAACAAGAGAGCTTCCCGTTACGTCAAGCCAACACTCATCAAGACCGAAGCTCTCAACCTGATCCGTATACTCAGCATACAGAGCTCTTGCCTCCTTGGAATATTCCATATAGATATCGTAATGAGGAGAAACAAAAATAATATCGGGGCATTTTTCCCTTGCCTCCCATAATGCTTCGCCCGTTTGAACTCCAAAGGCTTTAGCTTCGTAGTTTTTTGCAAGAACGATACCATGGCGCATTTCAGGATTCCCGCAAACCGCAACGGGATGCCCCTTCAACGACGGGTTCAGGCTACACTCCACCGATGCATAGAAATTATTCAAATCCGAATGAAGAACTGTTCTCATATCCGCCTCCCAAACATCTGTTCTTATTATATACATCGAACGTATGTTTGTCAATGCAATCGAACAAATATTCGGCTTGAAAAATATATTAGGTATGGTATAATATAAAAAACACTTTATAAGGAACGATTATGGAAATAAGAAACGCTACCACAGCAGATCTTGAAGAGATTCTTGCCATTTACGAAAGAGCAAGAGGATATATGAGGGAAACGGGCAATCCGGATCAATGGAAAAGCACTTATCCCTCGCCGGAAATTATAAAAAGCGACATTAACGACGGCAATCTCTATCTTCTCACAGATGAGGACGGAATTGAGGGGGTTTTTGTTTATATAAACGGATCCGATCCCACCTACGACTACATTGAGGGCAGCTGGCTTAACGACGCTCCATACTGCGCAGTTCACAGAGTTGCCTCAGCAGGAAGAAAAAAAGGCATACTTTCCGCTGTTATGGACTACGCCTTCTCCCGCACCGACAACGTGAAGATAGACACACATCGCGACAACGCGGTTATGCAGCATCAGCTTGAAAAATATGGTTTTCTCCCCTGCGGAATTATTTATCTTGAAAACGGCGAAAGCCGAATTGCTTATCAGATGAAAAAATAAAAAACGAAGAATGATAGCTTACGTTATCATTCTTCGTTTTCTTTTATCTCCAATTAAAGAAGCTGCGCATCCTTGTTCCCCCTTCGGGAGACTTTTCGCTTTCAGCGTCTGTCATGCTGTCGGTTGTATCTACTGCAGTAGTGCTTTCGGGTTCAGTATCTGTGCCGCTATCAATAGCAGAGTCAAGGGATGTTTCTGTTTCGTTTGTGCTATCTGTTACTCTTTCCGTTTCAGGCTCTGTTTCTCTATCGGTAACGTTTTCCGTAATTCTGTCCGTCATATCACCAACGTCGGAAACGACGTCCGACGCCATATCGGAAACCTCATCTCCAACGTTACCTGCTCCGCGCTTACAAGCTGACAGACCTGCCGCCACTGCTACTAACACAAAAATAGCTATTATCCTTTTCATTTTCACTATCCTTTTCAAAATTGATACCTTTCGGTCAACTTAGTGTTTGTAGCTTTTAGCGTTTTTAATCACGTTTTTATAAATTATAATTTTAATAGCATAAAAAAAGGAACTCCTTTCGGAGTTCCTTTTTATCTTCTTTATCTTCTCAATTAGAAGAACATAATGAGGAACTGTGATACAAGAACAACTGCGATAAGTGCAACGGGATATGTTGCTGCATAAGCTGCTGCAACGTCCTCTGTGCCTGCTGTGCCGATAAGTGTTCCGAGAGCGGGTGTGGATGTCATACCGCCTGTGATGGAGCCAAGGTTGTTGAGAAGGCTGAGCTTGAGAACGTACTTTGCGAAAAGGAAGCCAATAACAAGGGGAACGATAGTCATAATGATACCGTATACAAAGTACATAATGTCAAAGTTCTCGATGAACTCTGCGCCGCCGGGGATACCTGCGCCAACAAGGAAAAGAACGAGACCAAGCTCACGGAAGAGCTTAAGTGTTGCCTGTGCGGGCATAATGCTTACCTTGCCGATTCTGGAGAAATGACCGAGAATGAGGGAAACAAGGAGGCATCCGCCTGTTGTTGTAAGAGAGAAGCATGTGCCGGAAAGACCTGCGGAGGAAAGAGGAATCTTAACCTGACCGAGAACTGTTCCGAGAATTGCTGCAAGAGAGAAAGCAGCGATACCCATGTGGTCGATCTCAAAAAGCTTGCCTGTAAATGTCTTCTTTGTGCCTTCTTCCTTGATCACGAGCTTTGCACGCTCAGCTTCCATATCAGCCTTTGTGAGCTTAGGAATGAGCTGAACGAAGAGTACAACGCCGATAACGCCGAAGATGTAAGCGATACCATGACCAACGGAAACGAGAGACTGGAACTCCTCTGCAACAGTTGCCTTAGCAGCGGAGAATGCAGGTGTTGATGTGAGAGAGCCGGAAAGAAGACCAACGATCATAGCAACAAAGCCATCCTGCTCTGTGATGCTGGAGCCGTAGCCGATAACCTCACCAAGACCGATACAGCCTGCTGCAGCTGCACCACCTGCTACGATAATGATAAGTCCGAGAAGAACGTAGGACTTGAAGTTTCTTTTGAAGTTTCCAAAGAACTTAGGACCTGCGATAAAGCCAACGGATGTTACGAAAAGAACAAGACCAAGGCTTTCAATAAGGGAAAGACCGCTATTGAAATCGTAGGGCTTTGAAGAGAAGTCGAAGAGAAGCTCGCCGCCTTCGTTTACGCCGAAGAAGAGAGCGCCAACTACAAGTGCAATGATGAATACGCCGGCATCACCGAGGGAAATCCCCTTAACTGTGATTCTGCCAAGCAAATAGCCGCCCATAAGAACAGCAAACACTACAAAAAGCAGAGTTGAAAGGTTGCTGATTGAAATAAATCCACCTAAAAGACTCATTTTTTCATACCTCCGAAAAAATCGTTTTTGTTAATACTTTAACCTTAAAGATTTTACCATTGACGGCGAAAAAAGTCAAAGTATAAAATGGACAAACAAAACAAAAATATACAGATTGTTTTGTGCAAATATACATATTGCGTCAAAAGCTCTTTACGAAAAAACTCCGATGCCGTTAAGACATCGGAGTTGATCCTTTTATGCCTTTGCGGGGAAAGGCCTTACATTATTTCTTTGAATTGAGGTACTCTTCTCTACCAAGCTCATAGAGGTTGTTACCTTCGCTGTCGATAATAACAACGAGGGGCATATCCTCAACGTAGAGCTTTCTGAGAGCCTCAGCGCCAAGATCTTCGTAAGCGATAAGCTCAGCAGACTTGATGCACTTAGCAAGAAGTGCGCCTGCGCCGCCGATAGCGCCGAAATAAACGCCGCTATATTTCTTCATCGCTTCAACTACCTCGGGAAGGCGAGCGCCCTTACCGATCATACCTCTTGCGCCAACGCTCATCATTGTGGGAGCGTAAGCGTCCATACGGCCACTTGTTGTGGGGCCTGCGGAGCCGATAACTGCACCGGGCTTTGCAGGTGTGGGGCCAACGTAGTAGATAGTTGCGTCCTTAGGATCAATGGGAAGCTCCTCGCCACGAGCGAGAGCCTCGCACATTCTCTTATGGCCTGCATCACGGGACGTATAGATATAGCCTGTGAGAAGAACGGAGTCTCCTGCCTTAAGAGTTTTAGCAAGCTCCTCTGTAAGAGGAAGTGTTATACGCTTTTCCATCAGAGCACCTCCGACTTATGACGAGTTACGTGGCAGTTGATATTGATAGCGCAAGGCATACCTGCGATATGTGTGGGGAGAGTTTCGATGTTAAGACCGATTGCAGTTGTCTTACCGCCGAAGCCCTGAGGTCCGATACCGAGCTGGTTGATCTTTTCAAGCATTTCCTTTTCAAGGTCTGCATAGAGGGGATCGGGATTCTGGGAATCAAGGGGACGCATAAGAGCCTTCTTTGCAAGAAGAGCAGCCTTATCGAAGGTTCCGCCGATACCAACGCCTACTACCATAGGAGGACAGGGGTTGGGGCCTGCAGTTTCAACAGCCTCAAGGATGAAGTCCTTGATGCCCTGAAGACCTGCGGAGGGCTTGAACATACGGATCTGGCTCATATTCTCACTACCGAAGCCCTTAGGGCCAACAGTGATCTTAACGTTTTCGCCGGGAACGATCTCTGTGTAGAGCATAGCAGGTGTGTTATCGCCTGTATTGCCACGGCGAACGGGGTCGCCAACAACGCTCTTACGGAGATAGCCGTTTGTATAGCCGCGACGAACACCTTCGTCAACAGCTTCTCTGAGGTCGCCACCTACAAGGTGAACGTCCTGACCGATTTCGAGGAATACGCAAGCCATACCTGTGTCCTGACAGATCGGCACGCACTCGTTATCTGCGATCTCAAAGTTCTCAATAATGTTATCAAGAACGCCGCAAGCGATAGCGCCATCCTCACAAGCACGGCAATTCTTGATCGCGCACTTTACGTCGGAGGGAAGGTGAACGTTTGCTTCGATACAGAGCTTTTCAACAACGTCTGTAATAAGACCTACATTAATTTCACGCATTATTATTTACCTCTTATCTGCCTTTTCTTGCATACTTGGGAAGAAGGAGAGGAGAAACGTCGCCTGTTGCAACGCCTGCTGCTTCAAGCTCTGCTGCATATGCCTCAATGTGATCAAGGTTCATTGCGCCAAGCTCAACGTCCTTAGCCTTTGCAGCTGCAGCCTTACCTGCATTTCTACCGAATACGATGATATCAAGCAGAGAGTTACCCATAAGTCTGTTACGACCGTGGATACCACCAACTGCTTCACCTGCAACGAGAAGGTTGGGGATTGTCTTTGTGAAGCCCTCGCCACCGATCTCAAGACCACCGTTCTGGTAGTGGAGAGTGGGGTAAATGAGGATCGGAACCTTACGCATATCAATACCGTAGTTAAGGTACATACGGAGCATTGCGGGGATTCTCTTTTCAATTGTGCCCTCTCCGCCGATAAGCTCGATCATAGGTGTATCAAGCCAGATACCCTGTCCGAGAGGAGTTTCAACGCCCTTGCCTCTTTCCTTGCATTCGCGGATGATGGAAGCAGCGGATACGTCTCTTGTTTCAAGGGGATGCATAAATGCTTCACCTTCAACGTTAACAAGCATTGCACCGAGAGAACGAACCTTCTCTGTTACAAGTGCGCCGAAAATCTGGCTGGGGAATGCAACGCCTGTGGGGTGATACTGGATTGTATCCTGATAAAGCAGAGGAGCACCTGCACGGTAACCCATAACAAGACCGTCTGCTGTTGCACCGTAGTGGTTGGATGTGGGGAAGTTCTGGTAATGGAGTCTACCTGCACCACCTGTTGCGATAACAACAGTCTTAGCACGAGCTACCATATATTCGTCAGTTTCCATATTGAGAAGAACTGCGCCTGCAACCTGACCCTTATCATCCTTGATAAGCTCAACTGCGCTTGTGAAGTCAACAACGGGGATCTTACGGTTGATAACCTCATCGCGAAGAGTTCTCATGATTTCAGCACCGGAATAGTCCTTAGCTGCATGCATTCTCTTTCTGGATGTTCCGCCGCCGTGAGTTGTAACCATGTTACCCTCTTCGTCCTTATCGAACATTACGCCAAGCTCGTTGAGCCACTTGATAGCATCGGGAGCTTCCATAACAAGACGACGAAGAAGCTCGGGTCTTGCTGCGAAATGTCCGCCGCCGAAAGCATCAAGATAGTGCTGAACGGGGGAGTCGTTGGGCTTATCAGCAGCCTGAATACCGCCTTCAGCCATCATTGTGTTAGCATCACCGATACGGAGCTTTGTTACGATCATAACGTCAGCGCCTGCCTCGTGAGCTTCAATTGCAGCAGATGCACCTGCACCGCCGCCACCGATTACAAGAACGTCGCAATCATAATCAACTTTATTGAGGTCGATGTCAACGCCGAGAATACGGGAGTTGGAGTTAAGGAGCTGAGCAAGCTCAAGAGGAGCCTTTTCGCCCTTATTGGAACCGATTTTGATTTCTGCAAATCCATCCGCTCTGTAATCGGGATGGAAAGCCTTAAGAAGGGTATCCTTCTCTTCTGCTGTCATACGTCTGGGCTCTGTCTGCATTCTCTGCGCACGAGTAGCCTCAACTTTTTTAACAGATTCAAGCATTTCAGGTGTAAACACGTCTATCCCTCCTTATTTCTCAATTTCTCTTGTGTTGTAGAGCTCCTGCATCTCTGTGATGGGCTTCTGCATGATCTGCTCGATAAGCTCATCGTACTGGCCGTGGTTGATCTCGTCAACGCGGTCTGTGAGGTGCTTTGTTTCGGGAGCGATATACTTACCTGTAAGTCTTCTTGCGAGAAGGCCTACCATAGGATGAGAAATGCCTGCGGGACATCTTACAGAGCAGCATCCGCAGCCTACACAGTCAAAGGACTCTTCTGCGCACTTCTCAAATTCGCCTCTCTGAGCGTATGCAATATACTGCATAACGTTGAGGCTCTGTGTACAAGCATTTGTACAAGCGTTACAGCCGATACAGCTGTAGATCTCAGGATAGAGCTCCATCATGATCTGGGGACCGGGCTTGATCTCCTCGATATCGTATGTTCTCTTATCTGTGGGGAAGAAGGGGATGCTTGCGATGTACATTCCCTCCTGAACCTGTGTCTGACAAGCAAGGCATGTCTTGAGCTCGTTGGAGCCCTTGATACGGTAGATTGTTGCACAAGCGCCGCAGAAGCCATGGCGGCATCCGCATCCTCTCTTGAGAGTGTAGCCTGCATATTCCATAGCTGTCATAATTGTGAGCTCTGCAGGAACGCTGTACTTCTTACCGTAAAGATATATATTAACCATATTTTCCATTTTAGGCAAACTTCCTTTCATTAATATTCATTAGGCAGTTCATCAACTTCGTCAAAGCGGAACACGGGACCGTCTTTACAAACGTACTTGGAGCCGATATTACAACGGCCGCACTTGCCCACACCGCACTTCATACGAAGCTCGAATGTTGTGTAAACCTGCTCCTTGGAGAAGCCAAGCTCCAAGAGGCCCTGAAGAACGAACTTGATCATGATAGGTGGTCCGCAAAGGAGAACTGTTTTGTTTGTATCAAACTCAAGCTCCTTGAGATATGCGGGAACGAAGCCAACGTGGCCGTCCCAGCCCTCCTGCTCACGGTCGATTGTCAGGTGAACGTTTACATCGGGAGCGTTCATCCACTCGTTCTGGATTTCCTCAAGCTTAACGAGGTCATCCATAGAGCGTGAACCGTAAAGAATATCAACTGTGCCGTAGTCTTCTCTGTTATCAAGAACGTAGTTGATTACGGAACGAAGGGGTGCAAGACCGATACCGCCGGCGATAAAGAGAAGGTTCTTGCCCTTAAGCTCTGTATCTACGGGGAAGTTATTACCGTAAGGTCCGCGAACTGTGATCTCGTCGCCAACCTCGAGGGAAT
This sequence comes from Candidatus Avispirillum sp., assembly GCA_045656825.1. Lineage (GTDB taxonomy): Bacteria > Bacillota > Clostridia > Oscillospirales > CAG-272 > Avispirillum. The sequence continues at coordinate 1,631 of JAZORY010000018.1, read as the reverse complement.
GGAGCTGATCTGTGAGAGTTCCGCACTTCTTGATACTGAACTCCTGATACTCCTTATTTGTGGGGGAAGATGTGATGGAGAACATCGCTTCGCTAACGCCGGGGATGCAAACCATTGCGCACTGACCGGGCATATGCTCGAAAAGCTTACCGCCTTCGGGAGCGTTTACCTTAAAGGTCTTTACGTCAGGTGTTTCCTGAGTGATACCTGTGATGATACCAACCTTAGGGATCAGTGTGTCTTCATAATAATGCTCGTGGCAATTGCAATCACACATTACTTTGCAGCCTCCTCTTTCTTAAATGCCTTAATAACCTTTACGATATTAAGGGAAGCGGGACATTTATCCACGCAGCGACCGCATCCAACGCAGGAATACATGCCGTCATTATTAGCAGGGAAATACACAAGCTTATGCATAAATCTCTGGCGGAAGCGCTGAAGCTGGCTTGTTCTGTTGTTTCCGTGCGCCATCATTGTGAAGTCGGAATACATGCAGGAGTCCCAGCAGCGATAACGCTGAATTCCGTTGCCTGTGTCATAGTCCTTAATGTCATAGCACTGACATGTGGGGCACACGAATGTACACGTGCCGCAAGCAAGGCAGGGCTTATAGAGCTCGTCCCAAACGGGAGAGTCGAACTTTTCCTTTGTAACCTCGCCGTTCCAGCCTTCAAGATCAAGGTTGGCATAGGGAAGCTTTTCAAGAATTGCGCTGATTTCAGCCTTCTTCGCTTCAACTGCAGCATCATCGCCCTCTGCGAGAACAGATGCAACCTTAGCAACAAGAGCTTCACCCTTTTCAGTGAGAGCCTTAAGCTGCACGTCATCTCCTACGATCCATGCAGCAACATCTGCATCAGGATCAGCGGGGTTGATACCGAACACCTTACAGAAGCAGGACTCATCGGGCTCGCCGCAAGCAAGTGCAACGATTGTGCCGTGAGCGCGTCTTGCAGCGTAGAAGCTGTCAACGGGATTGGAAAGGAAAACTCTGTCAAGAACCTTAACGCCCTGGATATCGCAAGCCTTCATACCGAAGATTACGAAGTCGCGGTTGCAAAGCTCTTCAGGAGTGATCTTATATTTCTTATCTTCTTTTTTAACTGTATAGAGGTTTTCGCTCTGGGGGAAGAAAAGGTCCTTAGGAGACTTAACTGTTTTGAGAGTGTCTATATCAACAACAGTTTCTTCGTTGTAGAGAGCGAAGTTTGTCTGACCTGCAACCTTAGCGGGAACAAAAAGATCCTGCTCTGCTGCAAGTGCTGCATACAGCTTGGAAAGGTCTGCTTTAGCTATCTTAAACATTTCTTCAGCCCCTTTCTACTGCATCGCAAGGCTCAACGTCGTCGAATGTGAAGTTAGTGAGAGGACCCTTTGTTTCAGCATCCTCGCCTGCCTTGAATTCGCCATAGAACTTGTTGATATCCTTGATGAATTTACGGTTGAACAAATGAAGCGGGATGCCCTGAGGACAAACTCTGCTGCATTCGCCGCAGTCTGTGCATCTGCCTGCAACGTGGAATGCTCTGATGATATGGAACATCTTCTCTTCGAATGAATCCACGTTTGCCTTCTGAGCGGAATCGAACTTGTTGGAATCGAACACGCACTTACGGCAGGAGCAAGCG
>JAZORY010000017.1:0-7682 GCA_045656825.1 Candidatus Avispirillum sp. | reverse complement strand
ACCTGAATAGTTCCTGCAAAGCCGCCGCCGTGAACTCTCCACGCAGCCTTTTTGCCTTCAAAATAGCTTTCTGTCAGGCAGAGCGCAAGGGAAAGACCTTGCTCTGAAACGTTTTTGGTTGTATAAACGTTCTGGAGATATTTGTAGCTTGAGTCGCCGGAGGCTTTGATTCCTGCAAAAAATCCGTCCAGATCGTTATTTTTGAGCGCCTCGGCAATTTTTTCAACTCTTTCGTTTTCGCATACGAAGTGCATCGCGCGAAGGAAAGCTCTGTCGCCTGCCTTCTTTCTGATTTCGGCAGCATTTCCGATAATATCGGACTTTTTGCATTGGCGAAGAACCTCTTTGCCCAAGATTCCTGCAACAGCCTTCATTTCAGCAGGAACGGATGCATAGTCCTCGTTGAGATCGGCGTGGTTTCCGCCTGTATTTATAATGCAAAGGGCATATCCCTCGGCAGAAAGGTCGAAATCGATTTTAGCGATTTTAGGATATCTTGTGTCCTCGAAATCAATTGAAATAAATCCGCCAACGGCGCATGCCATCTGGTCCATCAGACCGCAGGGCTTGCCAAAATAAACGTTTTCAGAAAACTGTGCCATTTTAGCAATTTCAACGTTATCAACAATGCCGTCGTTATAGAGGTGATTAAGGATATTTCCTATCATAACCTCGAATGCAGCGGAGGATGAAAGTCCGGAGCCCTTGAGAACGCTTGAAATGGTGTAGGCGTCAAAGCCGCCGATGGAATGTCCGTTGTTAAGGAAAGCCTTTTCCATACCTGCGATAAGTGCGCCTGAGGTGAAGAACTTAGATTCGTTTGGCTGGGAGATTTCCTCGGGGGAAACAACGTCCTCAGGAAAGCCCTCGCTTTTAATGCAAACGATGCCGTCGTCTCTCTTGGCTGCAATTGCGATCAGCTCAAGATTAACGGCAGCCGCCATAACCTTTCCTTTGTTGTGGTCGGTGTGGTTGCCTGAAACCTCGGTTCTTCCGCCGACGGAAAGAAGATAAACCTGTCTATCTGCTCCGAATCTTGCCTCGAAGCTGTCGCAAAGAGCGGCGTATCTTTCTCTGACGGCATCAGGGGAGAGGGAGCAATCCTTTTCCAGAGCTTCGTCAAGTCCGCCATCTTCAATATATTTTTTCAGTTCGTTAATTTTCATTTTTAAGCTCCTTAGGTCAGCTTAGTTAGAATTTAACAGTTTCGGCTGCAGTGCATTTTCCCGTTTGTGTGTCAACGGTGAAGAGCGCTCCGTGAGCTGCCTCGTTGCCATCTGCCGCCTCAAAGAAAATAGGGGTTTTTATAGTGAATTTATGAATAATATTCTCAGTTTTAACGCCCAGTATTCCGTTCATACTGCCCGTCATGCCGAGGTCTGTAATATAACCTGTTCCGGCGTGGAGAACGGTGGCGTCAGACGTTTGAACGTGGGTGTGCGTGCCAAAAACGACGCTAACTTTTCCGTCAAGATATTTTGCAAGGCACATTTTTTCGCTGGTTGCCTCTGCGTGAATATCGATTATTGATATATCATATCGACCCTTTTCGCTGTTAAGGATTTTTTCAGCTACTTCGAAGGGGCTTGCAAGACTTTCCATGAAAACGCAGCCTAGCAGATTTATAACGAGAATTCTCCAGCCGTTGCAATCGTAAACAGAATATCCGACTCCGGGAACAGAGGAGGGATAGTTTGCGGGGCGAAGGAGAGCTTTTTCGTCATCCAGCATATCGTAAATTTCGCGGCGCTTGAAGGTGTGGTTGCCGCCGGTAATAACGTCGGCTCCGCTGTCAAGCAGGCTGTGAGCGCTATCGCGGCTCATACCGTTGCCGGAAGCAGAGTTTTCTCCGTTGACGATAATAAAATCCGCGCCAAGCTCTCGGGCTTTTTTTCTGAGCCTTCCGCCCTCGAGATATCTGCAGCCGCCGTTTCCGACAACGTCTCCGAGGCAGAGTATTTTCAAAAGAGACATATATGCACCTTTTATGTTTTTTGTATTAGTTATAAAGCAAAAGGCTGCGCCACAAGTGGATTCACCTGTTGGGACAGCCGTTTTTTAGCTTTTTGTCAGATAACTCTGGTCTTTTTCTTTCTATTGTATTCAGAGGAGGGGTTAACGATTTCTCTCCAGTCGAGGTCGCCGCGGTCAAGCGCGCAAACGAGGACCTCTGCTGTTGCGATGTTTGTTGCAACGGGAACGTTCTGAGCATCGCACATACGAAGCAGATTCATTTCTTCTTCGAAATAGGAGAATGTGGGATCGGAGTTGCGGAAATACAGGACGAGGTCGAGCTCATTATAAGAAACTCTTGAGCAGATCTGCTGAACACCGCCGTGGGAGCCGGGCAGAAGCTTTTCGATCTCAAGTCCGGTTGCATCTTCAATATATTTACCTGTGATGCTTGTTGAGCATATGTTATGCTTTGAAAGCATACCGCAATATGCAATACAGAATTGAGTCATCAATTCTTTTTTTGCGTCATCCGCGATGATTGCTATTTCCATTGTTCCCTCCAAATATCTATACTGAAATTAAGTTTTTATTGATAAAGCTTAACGCGCTTGCGGCGAAGCTTTTTGATACCATCGAAAACAGGAACCTCTTCCCCCATGATGCGACGAGCGATATTTGAAAACGCCTTGTCAGAATCGCTTGTTTCTCCTGAAAAGTTCTTGATGATAAGACCCTCGTGGCTCAGCAGCAGCGCATAATCGTAAGGAACAACACCGAGCAGCTGCGCTCTTGACGTGTCGATTATATCAAGAAGGCTCTTTCTCTGGTGCTTTTTATTTAACGTTGCTTCAGCCTCGAAGGAGTTTATCACAAGGCGGATATCCTTCTTATCAAGGGCATTGAAGCGAATAACCGTACCTTCGGCTGCGCGAAGGGAGATGGGGTTATGACTGGCAACAACGATTATGGTGTCGGCAAGCTTGGCAGCGGCATCCGTCAGCGGACTTACGCCTGCTCCCGTGTCGATAACGACGTATCGGCAATGGCTTTCTGCGGCTGCTTTTTTTAATGCTTCTATAACAGAATCAGGAGTGAGCGATCCTTCCTCGTCAGCTTCGGAGATCTTAACAAGAGCTCCCGTAGGGCAAGGCAACAGCATAAGGCCGCTGATGCCCGTTTCGCTGTCTGAGATGAGCGCTTTTGAGGCGTTGCATTTGTCCTTTGCTACGTCGCCTATTGTGTACAGAACCTGATTTTCAACGCCAAGAAGAATGTCAAGGCATGCATTTCCGAAGTCAAGATCGCACAAAAGGACGCTTTCGCCTGCCAGGGCAAGCTGAGTTGATATTCCCAACGCTGTTGTTGACTTTCCAACCCCGCCTTTGGAGGATGATATCATGATAAATTTTGTTTCCACGATTACCTCCGGGATTATCAAAATAATGTTTCGCCTATACTCGCATTTTATTAAATTATACTATATTTTTTGCAAATAGTCAACTGTAATATGTGTATTTTTTGATATTTTTCCGTATATACTGCCTAAAACTATTTTGTACGTATAGTTGACTTTTTGAGGATTTTTTGTTATAATTGAACGGATTTGTCAATTTGTGTCGAGTGAGGATTATATGAAAAGAATTTTTTCGTTTTTTATATGTCTTTTTTTAATATTAGGGCTTGTTCCCTTTGCGGCTCACGAGGCTGAGGCTGTGTTTGAGGGGGACGACAAGATAGTTATTCTTATCGATCCCGGCCATGGCGGAGCGAACGTCGGAACTTCCCGAAACGGAATAGGCGAAAAATATAAAACCTTCGAGCTTGGAAATCTTTTGAAGCAGAAGCTTGAGGCAAACGGAAATTTTATCGTTCATATGACAAGAACGGGGGATTATGATCTTCCTTTGGCTGCGCGAGGCATTTATGCAAACACGGTCAATGCAGACCTTCTTGTCAGCCTTCATTTTGACGGAAGTCTGGCGAAGGGAGATAACGGTATTTCCGTTATAACCTCGGTTCTTCCCGAATATGAAATGGTGGATCTGGCATATATGGTTTGTAACTCTCTTTCTGCCAAAACAGGAATTGGAATAAAGGGTGTCATTCAGCGCAAGGACAATGCGGGATATTATTGGAACAAGGAAAAGCAGTGGGACTGTGAGGACCCCAGCCTTGGAACTCTTTCCGATTATTACGGTATACCCACCTGGTGTGCAAAATTCGGCATTGGCTCTATCCTCATCGAACACGGATTCTTCACAAACGATTATGATGCATCTATCATCTTCTCTGAGGGAATGATGGATAAAATGGCTGAGGCGGACGCCGAGGCGATCATCAATTATTATACAAATCACACGCATACATACACAAGCGATTATATTCAGGATTTCCCCTCAAACTGTGTTTTTCAGGGAAAGAAATCCATTCATTGTACAACCTGCGGACACAGAAAGAATATAACAAGTCTTGAGGCAGCCCCTGATAATCATTATTGGGTAAACGAAAAGACAACCTCTGCTTCCTGCGGAGTGGACGGAGTTCTTTATCGCGAGTGCAGAATAACCTTGAATCTCAACGATAAGGACGTTCCCATCGAGGATCATATAGAAAGCAAAACAATAGAGGCTAAGCCTCACGAATATGAAATCGGAGAACGGGTTGAAGCAACGCATACGGTTGACGGATATATTGTTTTTGTTTGCAGCAATTGTAAAAGCAGTTATAAAGAAATCTATGCGGCTGAGGGGCATAAGTGGACCTTGGTTGATGAAATAGGCCCCAAATGTACTCAGAAGGGCGTTAAAACCTACAAATGCGACGGCTGCGATGAAACTTATACAGAGGAGCAGGCGGCTCTCGGACATAGCTACAACGTTTCAGAGATCGTTGAGCCAACGTGTACGGAAAAGGGATCAAGAGTTCAGCGCTGCACAGCCTGCGGCGACGAAACGACCGAGCCTATTGAAGCTAAAGGACACTCCTTTGATAATGGCGTTATATATGAGCCCAGCTGCACTGAGGATATGATCAGAACGTACACCTGCAAGGAGTGCGGATTTGAAGAGGAAGAAACCGTTAAACCCACGGGACATACTTTCTCTAAAAAGGAAATGCAGAAGCTGAGCTGCACGGAAGAGGTTACGATAGTTTCCGTTTGCACTGCTTGCAAGCTTGAAACTGAAGAAACCTTTGCGCCAACCGGACACGATTTTAATACAAGAATAATCAAGAAAAACACTTGCACGGATGACGGCGAGGAACTTGGCACCTGCAAGAAATGCGGATATAAGGAAACCACTGTTATTGAAAAGACAGGCCATACGTTTGACGTTGAGGTGGTTAAGGAAAACACCTGCACGGAGGACGGCGAGGAGGTTCGCACCTGCTCTGTATGTGAATACGTAGAAACTGTTTTCGTAGGAAAAACAGGGCATAATATGGTGCTTGAGACAAACTGCAAGCCCACTTGTGTAAATAATGGCTACGTGCTTAAGGTCTGCTCTGAGTGCGATTACCAGGAGAAGGACGAAAAGCTTGCCACAGGACACGTTTTTGTAACGGAGATAACCGCCGAAGCTTCTATGTTCACTCGTGGCGCTAAGCTGACAAGCTGCTCCAATTGCGGAGAATATTATCGCGAGGTAATTCCGTCTGCATGGGACAGCGATTCCACAAAGGCTATTATTATAGGCTGCTCTGCTCTTGTTCTTGCGGCAGTATTCACTGTTGTTATCTTCCATATGAAGAAGAGAGAAGAGCGCAAAAAAGAGCTTGACGCCATCAGAGAAAGAGCTGAGGCTGACGTTGCGGCTATAACTGAAAATGCTGAAAAGATCCAGTTTGCCGAGCAGATAGAAATGTTCGAGGATCTGCCTTCTGAGGAGGCCGAAGCCGATGAAGCTGAGGTTGAAGAGCCGGAAGAATCAGTAGAAGCTGAGGAAACAGAAGAAACTGAAAAATCCGAAGAAGCTGAAGAGGCTGAAAAAGCCGTAGAGGCAGAGGATGAAAAAGAGCCTGAGCCCGTGGCGTGATAGAATCCCGAAAGTAGATTAAAAGAAGAAAAGATGGTAAGTGCTGATTTTGCGCTTGCCATCTTTTTGTTATATATAGCTGTTATATTTTGGCGACAACTCGACAAGGAAGACCTGTCAGCACGTCGCAGTTTATAGGGTATGTATATGCGGAAAATCTTCCGCCTGCGCTCAAAACATTTTTGAGATTGCAAAGGTTTTCAATTATGAAAACGTTTTTGTCGGCGCAGCGCTGATCTGTGGGGATATGCTCGCTTCCGCGGCGCACTCCTGCAAAATCAAGACCTATGATGGAAACTTTCTTTTTCAGAAGGGCATCTATAAGCTCCACGGACAGCTGAGGATGGTTTTTGAAGTAAGAGGCGCTTCCGTATTCTTCTTTTTCAACGTAGCCTGTGTAAAAGGCCACGAAGGAGTCTTTTGCAACCATATCCAAGTCAATGTCAGATGCTTCAATATCGCGATCGAAGATGCCGCTGACGTCGAAAACAATGCCCGCTCTTTCCGTGTATTCCAGAGGGAACACCTTGTTCATAACGTCAAAATGAGTACCCAGATGACCTGCAAGGGCAGGATTGGTGCTTTTTTTGGCGTCCTCAAGCATTTTTTCGGTAATATTCAAAGTGATGTCTATGAGCATAGTGTTCTCCTCAGCATTAGGTGTTTATCATATTTTATCATATCACTTTTGGGCGGCTAATTCAACATTTTTACGACAGGTAGGTGTTTGGAATAATTATTCTTCCTCTGCGTATTCTTCAGCCAACTCCCAAAGCTTCCGTTCTTTTTCGCGTTTTTCCTTCTCTATTTGTGCTTTGGACTTTTTGTTGTTGGTTTCTTTTTTGCCAAACAGCAGTTCAAAAAGTGTCATAACGAATTACCTTTCAGCTATATTTCTAATATGTAATATCGCATATTATTACAAGATTCCCAGAGGATCTGATACTCATTTGAAAGAGTTATAGAATGAACTTCTTTGCCTGTTGGCTTTGAAATTGTTTTGCAAATGGGTTTGTTTGCTCTGAAAAAGGCATAAATACCGTCTGTTTTTTTGCCGCTATAAAAGTTTTTGTCATCTACCAAGGTCAAACAATACGTGTTGTCAAATCCGTTTTCTTTTAATTCTTCCATAAAGCGAATGTCTTTAATAAAAGAATACATTTGCTCAGGATGTTGTCCGTTGCGCGGGAATTTCAGCTCAATGGCGAATTTTTCCTTATGGTTATAAACGACGATGTCAATTTCTCTTTTTATTGTGTCATGAATATTAAAGAAGTTTGTGTTACGTTCGAATTGAACCTTGTGGTCCGGCAATGCATTTCTAAGAAAAATTCCAAGCTCGTGTTGTAAGCTGAACTCGTTGTAGACTTCTATTTCCTCTGAGCGAAGCAAATTTGTAAAGTCTTGTAGTAGTTTTTTTATCATTCATCTCACCTCTTGATATGATTATAGCATAGGTTCAGTCCTATAAAAAGGACTTTTGATACAAAAATCCCCTCGGGAAAACCCGAGGGGATTAATATTTAGCTTATGCTTCCTGAATTACTTCATTTCAGCGATTGCAGCCTGTGCAGCAGCAAGGCGAGCGATCGGAACACGGAAGGGAGAGCAGGATACATAGTCAAGACCGAGCTTGTGGCAGAACTCTACGGATGTGGGGTCGCCACCGTGCTCGCCGCAGATACCAACGTG
>JAZORY010000016.1:0-3831 GCA_045656825.1 Candidatus Avispirillum sp. | reverse complement strand
GGAGTCACCGAAGTAGTCAAAGCCCCAAACCTCGTCCAGCAGCTGATTCCGGGTGTAGACCCGGTTGGGAGAGGATGCCAGATAGAACAGAAGCTCCATCTCCTTGGGGGGTGCGTCGGTTTTTACGCCATCGACCACCAGCTCAAAGGCCTCCATATCGATGATCAGCTTGTCAAATACCAGCCGATTGGGGGAAGCGGCAGGCTTTTCGTTCCGGTCGGTGCGACGCAGCACCGCCTCGATCCGAGCCAGCACCTCTTTCATCTCAAAGGGCTTGGTGATATAGTCGTCGGCACCGGTTTTCAGACCCATAACCTTGTCGTCGGTCTCGCCCTTGGCGGTGAGCATGATCACCGGGGTCTGACTCTCCGCCCCGATGGCCTTACAGACCTGCCAGCCGTCCATCACCGGCATCATCACATCCAGAAGCACAAGATCCGGATTCTCTGCGTGGAATTTATCCATACCCTCGCCGCCATCGTGGGCAACGAACACGGCATAGCCGTCCTTCTCTAAATACAGCCGCAAAAGGTCTGCAATATTCTTATCATCTTCAACAATCAGCACAGAAGTTGCCATAGCAAAATCCTCCTTGTTTAATTTTTCTATTATTATACACCAAAAATCCCCATTTGGGTGAACAAATTATTAAGGGAACCAAGGTAAAATGTTAACACGGCCATAAATCTTGCAATTATACAGCAAATGCTGTATAATAAATGCAGAATTAAACGCACATAATAAAAAAGAGGTCTTACGACCTCTTTTTTTATACTCTGTCCGAGTTGAGCAGCATATCTCGGTCCTCGGCCATTCGTATCATTTCCGCATCGTATTCCCTCAGCACAGCCTCTTCAAGGTCGCCCCTGAAGGAAGCGTTTATGGGGTGAACTATGTCTCTGTAAGTTTCATCGGGGTTTTTCCTTGAGGGCATCACAATAAAATATTTTTCTCTTGCAAAGATGACCTTGATATCGTGAACTGCCAGCGCATCGTCAAGGGTTACGGAGGCTATAGCCTTCATGGGACCGTCGTCGAAGGTTTTTCTGATTTTTACATCTGTGATATTCATTTTGGTTTCTCCTTTAGTGTTTCTTTTTTCTTTGACACACTATTCTTTCCCGAAGAAATAAATTAATATTCAAAATACCACAAATTTGCAGGGACTTGCATTTTATCTTAATAAGGGGTATAATGTATATATATCTGTGAAAGGGAGGTTGTTTATGCGATCAAAGGTTATTGATATGCGCACTTTTGTCAGAAAAGCAAAAACTGCATTGTCCATAATTTTCAATGATAATATCACGTTGTATTCAGCGCAGGCTTGCTATTATATAATGATCTCAACCGTTCCTTTCATTATTTTGCTTCTCAGCCTTGCAAAATACGTTGTTGATATTGACACGGCAATGGCGTTTATCCAGTCAAGGATAGACGGTCAGCTGGGCGCTTTGGTAGAAAACCTGCTTAACGAAATAGTTGGGAAAACAGGCGCGTCTCTCGTTTCGCTGACTGTTGTTTCAACTCTTTGGGCATCCTCCAGAGGCGTAAATTCCGTTTTGCGCGGAGTTACAGAGGTTTATGGGATCAGAGTGAAGGAGCATTTTCTTTATGATATCGCCCGCTCCTTTGTGTACACCCTTTGCTTTTTGCTTCTTATTATAGGCGCTCTGGTTGCTCTGGTTTTCGGAAGATCAATTGCGATCGCTCTCCGCGAAACAGTTCCTATCGTTTATATCATTTTTGATATTATAGACACGTACAGTACTATTGCGATGTTCATTGTTTTCACGTTCTTTTTCGCGCTTATTTATCACACGTCCTCAAGAAAGGGCTTGAGAACGTCCACCAGAGAATACACCGTAACCTCTGATTTTATTCCCGATAAATATTGGGGTCATATTCCCGGAGCGATGTTTTCTGCTGCGGGCTGGCTTTTGTTTTCCTATCTTTTCTCTTTGTATATTGCATATTTCCCCAATCTGTCATATATCTACGGAAGCATTGCCGCGGTGGTTGTTTTGATGCTTTGGCTTTATGCCTGTATGATAATTCTTCTTCTCGGAGGAGAGCTGAATAAGTTTATTCTCATTATCAAAAGTCAAATAAAGAAATAAAAAAGAGGTCTTTCGACCTCTTTTCTTTATTCTGTGGGCTTAATAAACTTCCAGTATGTTTTGAGATAATCTATGCCGCTCCAGAGCGTCATAAAGATCATAAATGCGATAGTTGCATAAGAAAGCACGTGCCATTCTGTAAACGCCTTAAAGGGAAGCACAACGGGCTCAAGGATGATTGCGCAGATGCAAACAACCTGAGAAACGGTTTTAACCTTGCCGAGCCAGCTTGCTGCAATAACGAGGCTTTCCTGACCTGCTGCAATGAGGCGGATGGACGTAACTGCAAGCTCTCTGAACATAACGATCGCAGCTGCCCAAACGAAGATGTCTCTGAGATAGTCATACTTAACAAGAATAGCCAGGAGAGCGCCGAAAACCATAAACTTATCTGCAAGGGGGTCCATAAACTTACCGAAGTTTGTGATAAGATTGTATTTTCTTGCAATCTTGCCGTCCAGCATATCTGTCAGTGATGTGATAACGAAGATGCCGAAAGCAACAAGGCGGGAAACGAGGTCGCTTTCAAAGATGGGAGCGATAAGTGCTATCATAAAAACAGGAACGAGCACGATTCTGATAAGCGTGAGCTTATTGGGAAGATTGAGTTTCATTTTTTAGTCCTTTCACGAGAATAGATTGATTATATTGTCAAGTATTATGGTTTCAAGAACGTCTAAAAGCAGCACCAGAACGATTGGGAATGCCCAAACGAAAAGAGACTTATAGCGTTCCTTTTTTGCGACGTCTGATTCGCCTGCCGTGCAGAAATAATATATTCCCAGCAAAATTGCACCTGCTGCAAGATATATGCTTGAGCAGAGGGCGTATGGCAGAAGAGAGCGAACGTGTTCGCCGAGCATTATCATAGCTCGGTATAGGATGAACATCCAGCTGAAGTTCAGCATTATCGCAATTAAATACTTTACGTTCTTTTTGTTTTTCTTTTCTTTTTTTACTTGCTTAGGCATACGGCTCCTGCTCCTCTCACGGAAAGAAGGTGGCAAGCACCTGTGCCAAACACGTTTTCAATATAGCTTACAAAATCATTTGTTTCCTCTATGGGAAGGAACACCTGAATAGTTCCTGCAAAGCCGCCGCCGTGAACTCTCCACGCAGCCTTTTTGCCTTCAAAATAGCTTTCTGTCAGGCAGAGCGCAAGGGAAAGACCTTGCTCTGAAACGTTTTTGGTAGTGTAAACGTTCTGGAGATATTTATAGCTTGAGTCGCCTGATGCTTTGATTCCTGCAAAGAAGCCGTCAAGGTCCTTGTTTTTCAGCGCATCGGCGATCTTTTCAACTCTTTCGTTTTCGCCTGCAAAGTGCATAGCGCGAAGGAATGCTCTGTCGCCTGCCTGCTTTCTGATCTCAGAGGCGTTTGCGATGATATCTTCCTTGCGGCACTGGCGAAGCACCTCTTTGCCCAAGATTCCTGCAACAGCCTTCATTTCAGCAGGAACGGATGCATAGTCCTCGTTGAGATCGGCGTGGTTTCCGCCTGTATTTATAATGCAAAGGGCATATCCCTTGGCAGAAAGGTCGAAATCGATTTTGGCGATTTTAGGATATCTTGTGTCCTCGAAATCAATTGAAATAAATCCGCCAACGGCGCATGCCATCTGGTCCATCAGACCGCAGGGCTTGCCAAAATACACGTTTTCAGAAAACTGTGCCATTTTAGCAATTTCAACGTTATCAACAATGCCGTCGTT
>JAZORY010000015.1:0-12310 GCA_045656825.1 Candidatus Avispirillum sp. | reverse complement strand
AAAGGTTGGCAATATTCCCGAGCGCGATATGTTCAACACGTTCAATATGGGCGTTGGTATGAGCGTAACGGTTGCAAAGGAAGACGCTGAAAAGGCTCTTGAAATCCTTCGTGCAAACGGCGAGGACGCTTATATTCTCGGCGAAATCGTTTGCGGCGACGACGGGGTAGAGCTGAAGTGAAAACAAAGATAGCTGTTTTTGTTTCCGGAGGCGGAACAAATCTTCAGGCATTAATAGATTTTCAGGCGGCAGGTAAGCTCACAGACGGTGAGCTTGCCCTTGTGGTTTCAAGCAATCCTGCGGCTTATGCCCTCGAAAGAGCGGCAAAGGCGGGAATTGCTTCCGTGGTTGTTTCAAGAAAGGAATGTGCTGATCAGGCTGAGTTTGAAGAAAAGATCGTCTCGGCGCTGGATGCGGCAGGCATTGAAATGATCGTGCTTGCAGGCTTTATGAGCATACTTTCCGAGAGCTTCACAAAACGCTACGAAAACAGAATCATCAACGTTCACCCCTCTCTTATTCCTTCTTTCTGCGGCAAGGGTATGTATGGTCTCAGAGTTCACGAGGCGGCTCTCTCCTACGGAGTTAAGGTAACGGGTGCAACAGTTCATTTTGTAAATGAGATTCCCGACGGCGGAAAGATCATTATGCAGAGAGCAGTTGAGATCCTTCCCGATGATACAGCCGAGGTGCTTCAGAGACGAGTTATGGAGCAGGCTGAATGGGATATTCTTCCCAAGGCTGCACAGGAAGTGGCGAAGGAGCTTCGCAATCTCAGAGCGCAGAATTAAATATTTGACCGAAAGGTAAGAACCATAATGGAACTTCTTAATATAGAAAACGTTCTTCGTGAAAACGAATATCCCGGACGCGGCATCATCGTTGGTATGTCCGCTGACGGCAAAAAGGCTGTAACTGCTTATTTTATCATGGGCAGAAGCGTTAACAGCAGAAACAGAGTTTTCGTTCCCGAAGGAGAGGAAATGAGAACAAAGGCATTTGACGAGTCCAAGCTCACAGACCCCTCCCTCATTATCTACTATCCCGTTAGAAAGATCGATAACAAGCTTATTATCACAAACGGCGACCAGACAGATACAGTTCGTGATTTTATTGCTGAAGGCAGCACATTCGAGGCAGCTCTTAACACAAGATGCTTTGAGCCCGACGAGCCTAACTTCACACCCCGTATCAGCGCGATGCTTAACTTCGAGAACGGCTCATTCACTTATAAAATGAGTATTCTTAAGTCTGCTGATGCAGAGGGCAGCGCTTGCAATCGCTATACCTTTGATCTTGCTCCTATTGCAGGCGAGGCAAGATTTATCCATACTTATAAGTGCGATGGAAACCCCATCCCCTCCTTTGAGGGAGAGCCTGAGAGAATTGCTGTTCCCGCAGGCTGCATTGATTGCTTCACAAAGGCAGTGTGGAATTCTCTTAACGAGGATAATAAGGTTTCTCTCTTCGTTCGCTTTGTTGACCTTGAAAGCGGCGAAACAGAAACAAGAATTATCAATAAAAATAACTAAGTTTAAGGAGTAGGGACAAATGAACAGTTTTGAGCTGAAATATGGTTGTAACCCTAACCAGAAGCCTTCTTCCATCTATATGAAGGACGGAAGCGAGCTTCCCATAAAGATTCTTTCCGGTCGTCCCGGTTATATAAACTTCCTTGATGCATTCAACAGCTGGCAGCTTGTTCGCGAGATCAAAGCAATTCTCGGCGTTCCTGCGGCAACGTCCTTTAAGCACGTCAGCCCCACGTCTGCTTCCATCGGTCTTCCTATGTCCGAGGAGCTGAAGAAGGCTTGCTTTGTTGACGATATTGAAGGCATTGATGAATCTCCCCTTGCAATCGCTTATGCAAGAGCCAGAGGAACAGACAGAATGTCCTCCTTCGGCGACTGGATCGCCCTCAGCGACGTTTGCGACGTAACAACAGCGCTTCTTATCAAGCGCGAGGTTTCCGACGGCGTTATCGCTCCCGGTTACGAGCCCGAAGCTCTTGAAATTCTCAAGACAAAGAAGAAGGGCAACTACAATATCGTTGAGATCGACCCTGATTACGTTCCTGCTGAGATAGAAACAAAGGACGTTTTCGGTATCACATTCCAGCAGGGCAGAAACAACTTCAGAATTGACGAGGAGCTCCTTCAGAACGTTGTAACAGCAAATAAGGAATTCCCCGATGCAGCTAAGCGCGATCTTATTATCGCTCTTATCACTCTTAAGTATACTCAGTCCAACTCTGTTTGCTATGCATACGACGGACAGGCTATCGGCGTTGGCGCAGGACAGCAGTCCAGAATCCATTGTACTCGTCTTGCAGGTCAGAAGGCTGACAACTGGCTCCTCCGCCAGCACGAAAAGGTTCTTAACCTCCCCTTCCGCGAAGGCGTTGGCAGACCTGACAGAGATAACGCTATTGACGTTTATCTTGGAGAGGACTATGAGGATGCTATCGGCGACGGCAACTGGGAGCGTCTTTTCACAGTTCAGCCCCAGCCCCTCACTCGTGAGGAAAAGAAGGCATATCTCGCATCTATTAGCGGCATCTCTGTTGCAAGTGATGCATTCTTCCCCTTCGACGATAATATCGAGCGCGCTCACCGCAGCGGCGTTTCTTATATCGCTCAGCCCGGCGGAAGCGTTCGTGATGACGTTGTAACAGAGTGCTGCGACAAGTATGGCATCGTTATGGCGCATACAGGAATGAGATTGTTCCACCATTAATCGTTTTTTCGTGGGGGCCTTTTTAGAAAAAGCCCCCCACACCCCCAAAACCGCCAAGGACCTTTTGGGTTATGGTGGAGTATGAGAGGGACTTTTCTAAAAGTCCTTCCCCATAAATATCTAAGGAGTACAATATGAAAATACTCGTAGTTGGTGGCGGCGGAAGAGAGCACGCTATCATTAAAAAGCTGAAAGAAAATCCCCTTTGCTCTGAGATCTATGCTCTCCCCGGAAACGGTGGCATGGCAGGCGACGCAGTTTGCGTTAACATTGGTGCGAAGGATATTGATAAAATTGTAGAATTTGCTCTTGAAAATAAGATCGACTATGCAGTTGTAGCGCCTGACGATCCGCTGGTGCTGGGTTGCGTAGACCGTCTCAATGAGGTTGGAATCCCCTGCTTCGGTCCCAAGGCTAATGCGGCTATCATTGAGGGCAGCAAGAGCTTTGCCAAGAACCTTATGAAGAAGTATGGTATTCCCACAGCGGCATACGAGGTGTTTGATGATATGGAAGCGGCGCTTTCCTATCTTGACACAGCCGCTATCCCCACAGTTATCAAGGCAGACGGTCTTGCGCTTGGCAAGGGCGTTGTTATTGCAGAAACAAGAGAGGACGCAAAGGAAGCGGTTCGCTCTATGATGGAGGATAAGATCTTTGGTGAGAGCGGGTCTTCCGTTGTTATTGAAGAATTCCTCACAGGACCTGAGGTTTCCGTTCTTTCCTTCACAGACGGCGAAACCGTTGTTCCCATGGTTTCCTCTATGGACCATAAGAGAGCCCTTGACGGCGATAAGGGTCTTAACACCGGCGGTATGGGCACTATCGCTCCCAACCCCGTTTACACAGATGCTATTGCTGCTGAGTGTATGGAAAAGATCTTTGTTCCCACTATCCGCGCTATGAAGGCGGAGGGCAGAGAGTTCAGAGGCTGTCTCTATTTCGGCCTTATGATCACAGAAAACGGACCTAAGGTCATTGAATACAATTGCCGCTTCGGCGACCCTGAAACTCAGGTCGTTCTTCCTCTTCTTGAAAGCGACCTCTTCACAGTTATGAAGGCTGTAACAGAGGGCAAGCTTTCCGAAACTGAGGTTAAGTTCTCAAATGGAAGCGCTTGCTGTATCGTAAAGGCATCCAACGGCTATCCCGGCAAGTATGAAACAGGCTATGAGATCACAGTTGACGATGGCATTGAGGCTGAGGTATACGTTGCAGGTGCAAAGCTTGTAGATGGCAAGGTGCTGTCCGCAGGCGGACGAGTTCTCGGCGTTGTTGCAAAGGCTGACAATCTTGAAGAAGCCGTTGCGAAGGCATATAAGGAAAGCGAAAAGGTTCATTTTGCAAATGCTTATCAGAGAAGCGACATCGGCAAAAAGGCACTTGATTTTATGAAAGGAAATGCAAACTGATGGTATACAGAATATTTGTTGAAAAGAAGGTTGGTCTTCGCGGAGAAGCTGATTCTCTTCTTTCCGATATCAGAGGCTTTCTCGGCATTGAAAGCGTAAAGGGCGTTCGTATCGTTAACCGCTACGATGCGGAAAATATCACAGAAGAGCTTTTTGAGGCTTCAAAGAAAACTGTTTTCTCCGAGCCCCAGCTTGACGATATTTCCGACTGTCTTACAGGAGCTGAAGGTAAAACTGTTTTTGCAAGCGAATTTCTCCCCGGTCAGTTTGACCAGAGAGCGGATTCAGCTGCTCAGTGTATCCAGATCATTTCCTGCGGAGAGAGACCTCTTATCCGCGGCGCAAAGATATACGTTATTGACGGCGACGTAACAGAGGAAGAGCTTGCAAAGATCAAGGGATACGTTATCAACCCTGTTGAAAGCCGCGAGGCTTCTCTTGAAAAGCCCGAAACTCTCGTAGCTACATACGACATTCCCGAAACTGTTGAAACTCTTGATGGCTTTATCGATCTTGACCGCGATGGTCTTGCAGCATTTGTTCGTCAGTACGGTCTCGCTATGGACCTTGATGATATCACATTCTGCCAGAGCTATTTCAAGAGCGAAAACAGAAACCCCACAATTACAGAGATCCGTATGATCGATACATACTGGTCTGACCACTGCCGCCATACAACATTCCTTACAAACATTGATAATGTAACATTTGAGGATGAAACTCTGGCTGCAGAATATGAAAGATATCTTGAAACAAGACGTTCTATCGGTCGCACAAAGCCCGTTAACCTTATGGATATCGCAACAATTGCAACAAGATATCTTAAGAAGAACGGCCAGATCCCTCACCTTGACGAAAGCGAAGAGATCAACGCTTGTACAGTTAAGATCAAGGTTAATACAAACGAGGGCGAGGAGGATTGGCTCCTGCTCTTCAAGAACGAAACACATAACCATCCTACAGAGATTGAGCCCTTCGGCGGAGCTGCAACCTGTATCGGCGGCGCTATCCGAGATCCCCTTTCAGGTCGTTCCTATGTATATGCTGCAATGCGCGTAACCGGTGCAGCAGACCCCACACGTCCCATTGAAGAAACAATCAAGGGTAAGCTTCCTCAGAAGAAGCTTGTTGCAACAGCAGCTGCAGGCTATTCCAGCTACGGTAACCAGATCGGTCTTGCAACATGTCAGGTTGATGAAATCTATCATCCCGGCTATGCAGCAAAGAGAATGGAGATCGGTGCTGTTATTGCGGCGGCTCCTGAAAAGAACGTTCGTCGCGAGCGTCCCGAGCCCGGTGATATTGTTATCCTTCTCGGTGGTAGAACAGGTAGAGATGGTTGCGGCGGTGCAACAGGCTCTTCCAAGTCTCACACAACAGAATCCCTTGAATCCTGCGGTGCAGAGGTTCAGAAGGGTAATGCTCCTGAGGAAAGAAAGCTTCAGCGTCTTTTCAGAAACGAAGAAGCTTCTCGCCTTATCAAGCGTTGTAACGACTTTGGTGCAGGCGGTGTTTCCGTTGCTATCGGTGAGCTCGCTGACGGTCTTGATATCGACCTTAATGCAGTTCCCAAGAAGTATGATGGTCTTGACGGTACAGAGCTTGCAATTTCCGAATCTCAGGAAAGAATGGCAGTTGTTGTAGAAGCAGCAGACGCTCCTCGCTTTATGGAGCTTGCAGCTATGGAAAACCTTGAAGCAACAATCGTTGCAAAGGTTAAGGCTGATGCAAGACTTACAATGACTTGGAACGGCAACACAATCTGCGATATTTCTCGCGAGTTCCTTAACTCAAATGGTGCTGAAAAGCATATTGATATTGCTCCCGCAGCGGCTCAGTGTGTTTGCAAGGAAATTCCCGAAAACTTCACTGAGGGTATGAAGGCTCTTGCAGCAGACCTCAACGTTTGCTCCAAGCGCGGTCTTTCCGAGCGCTTCGACTCCACTATCGGTGCAGGCAGCGTGCTTATGCCCTTCGGTGGTAAGTATCAGCTTACACCCGCGCAGGCGATGGCAAATAAGATCTCTCTTGAAAAGGGCGACACAGACACATGCTCCGTTATGTCCTATGGATATAACCCCTTCATCACAGAGCGCGATCCCTTTGCAGGCGCATATCTTGCAGTTGTAGAATCTCTCTGTAAGCTTGTTGCAACAGGTGCAGATTTTAAGGATACATATCTCACATTCCAGGAATATTTTGAAAAGCCCGGCCGTGATGCTAAGCGTTGGGGCAAGCCCCTTGCAGCTCTTCTGGGCGCATTTAAGGCTCAGATGGACTTCGGCGTTGCTTCTATCGGCGGTAAAGACTCCATGAGCGGTAGCTTTGAGGATCTTGATGTTCCTCCCACACTTGTTTCCTTCGCTGTAACAACAGATAAGATTGCAAACATCATCTCTCCTGAATTCAAGAGCGCAGGTCATAAGGTTATTATGCTCGGTGCTGATGTTGATGCTAAGGGACTTCCCACAGCAGAAAGCCTTAAGGCTCTCTTTGATCGTGTTGCAGGCCTTGTTCGCGCAGGCAAGGTTTATGCGGCATACACACCTACTTACGGCGGCGTAGCTGAGGCAGTATTTAAGATGGCAATCGGTAACGGCATCGGCTTTAAGTATGACGACGCTACAAGCCTTAACGATATCTTCGGATATAACTACGGTACATTCATTCTTGAGGTTGCTGACGACGTTGATGGCAAGGTTCTCGGTTACACAACAGAGGAAAAGGCTATCGTTCTCGGAGAGGAAAAGACTTGCCTCTGCGGTCTTCTCGACCTTTACGAAAACAAGCTTGAAGGCGTTTATTCTTGCAATATTAAGCAGGATCAGGGTGAAATTCCCGCATTTGAATATAAGGCAACTGAGTGGGCGCGTCCTGCAATCAAGGTTGCAAAGCCTAAGATGCTCATTCCCGTATTCCCCGGCACAAACTGTGAATACGACAGTGCCAAGGCTCTTGAGAGAGCAGGCGCTGAGGCTGAGATCATCGTTATCAAAAACCTCACATCCTCTGCAATTGAAGAGTCTGTTGACTACTTTGCAAAGAGAATTGAAGGCGCTCAGGGTATCTTCATTCCCGGCGGTTTCTCCGGCGGCGACGAGCCTGAGGGAAGCGGTAAGTTTATCACAGCGTTCTTCAGAAATGCAGCTGTTAAGGAAGCAACAATGGAGCTTCTCAAAAACCGCGACGGTATGATGCTTGGTATTTGTAACGGCTTCCAGGCTCTTATCAAGCTTGGTCTCGTTCCCTTTGGCGAGATCATTGATACGGATGAAAATTGCCCCACACTTACCTTCAATACTATCGGACGCCACCAGTCCAGAATCGTTCGCACGAGAATCGCCTCCAATAAGTCTCCCTGGCTTATGAAGACAGAGGTTGGCGACATCCACAACGTTCCGATTTCCCACGGTGAAGGTCGCTTTATCGCTCCTGAGGACGTGATCAAGACTCTTATTGAAAACGGTCAGATCGCAACTCAGTATGTTGACCTCGATGGTAAGCCCACAGCTGAGATCTCCTGCAACCCCAATAACTCTATGTATGCAATCGAGGGTATCACATCTCCCGACGGACGTGTGCTTGGTAAGATGGGACACAGTGAGAGAGTTGGCAGCGGACTTTATAAGAACGTAGAAGGAAACTATGATTCCAAGCTCTTCGAGTCCTTTGTTGAATATTTCAAATAAGTAAAATTGGGAACACCTGTAAAAGGGTGTTCCTCTTTTTGTTAATGAGCCTCCCCTAAGCAAGGAGAGCCGCGGCAGGGGCCCCGTCCTACGGGGTAAAACCACTAAACGATAATTTAGCAGATATAAAGCCTTCCCCGGTGGGGGAAGGTGGCTGAGCGTAAGCGAAGTCGGATGAGGTGTAAAAAGCGTTAAATCTAACAACTCCTCATCCACCGCTTCGCGGTCCCCCTTCTCCCGCAGGAGAAGGCTAAGATCTAAACGATAATTTATCTGCTGACCCGTAGGGGGAGGATATTATCCTGCCGCATTAACAGCAACAAAATGTATGTTTACATTCATAACGGGCGAACACAGTTCGCCCCTACGGGATAGGTTGCAATTTTATCTGTCTCGTAGGGGCGTTCTTTGAACGCCCGTTTTAATACATCGCTAAACGATAATTTATCCGTAGATTAATCTATTAATAAAACAGAGGAAAATTTCACATTTGTTTAGACACAGTTTATAAATATGTAGTATACTTGTAATGTAAAATAAAGTAAAAAGGTGGGAAAACCTTGATAGAGGAAAAGGACGAAAAATTAGAAGCGTTTGAGCATGCGGTTATGCCCTTTGATATAACGGGCGCTGATATTTTCGAAATAGTTCATCAGAAAAGCGAAGATTTTATGAAGCTTATGGCATACTATCGTTGTGCCATGATGGAAATTGAAACAAAGCTTAACGTTCTCAACGAGGAGTTTTCTCTCAGATACGATCGCAATCCTATAAATAGTATAAAAACACGACTTAAGTCCGCCTCAAGCATAAGAGAAAAGCTTGAGCGTCGCAATCTGCCCATAACTGCAGATGCCCTTGAGGCGCATATCAACGACGTTGCAGGTATCCGAGTTATCTGCTCCTTTCCCGACGACGTTTATATGCTTGCAGATGCTCTGCTTTCTCAGGACGATATAAATCTGATCGAGAAAAAGGACTATATTGCCAGCCCAAAGAAGAACGGTTACAGAAGTTTGCACCTTATAGTTGAGGTTCCGATCTTCCTTGCCCGCGAAAAGAAGACCATGAAGGTTGAAATCCAGCTTCGCACAATTGCTATGGATTGCTGGGCAAGCCTTGAGCATCAGCTGAGATATAAAAAGGATTTTGAATTCACGCCTGCTATGGCGCATGAGCTTGCTTTGTGTGCAAATCTCAGTGCTGAGCTTGACGTTCGTATGGATGCTCTTCGCCGTATAGTAACAGAGAATATGGAGAAAATAAATGGATAAAAATTTCAAAAAAAGTCTTATTCTGGTTGTGGTTGGAGTTGTGCTTTTTGCAGCGCTTCTCAATCTTTCATCATTGTTTAATTTTGTTTCTAAAATATTTGCGATCCTGCTTCCTATTTTTGCAGGCCTCATAATCGCCTTTGTTCTGAACGTTCCAACAAAGGGCTATGAAGGGCTTTTGCTGAAGATATTCAAAAAGGATTTTAAGGGAAAGGATAGGCTTGTTTCTGTTCTCAGCCTTGTGCTGACCTTGGTTTCCATCATTGTTATTATAGTTCTGGCAGCAACGCTTGCCGTTCCCGAGCTTGTCTCCTCGGTTAAAAGCATTTATTCTCAGATACAGTCAAAGCTTCCCGAGCTTGTTGCAACGCTCAGCAGCTATAATATTGACACAACCAACATTACAGAGTTTGTTAAAAATATAAATATAAACAATTTCCTTCCCACGTTTACAACGGGCGCAGGCAGTGTTCTTTCATCCTTGTGGGGTTTCGCAACAACAACCGTTTCGGGCATTTCAACAACGGTTTTTGCCATCGTTATTTCCATATACGTTTTGCTGGATAAGAAAAATCTTGCAAGACAGGCAAAAAAGCTGATGTATGCAAATCTGAAAAAGGAAACGACGGAAAAGCTTTGTGAGATCGGAGCTTTGTCTGTGGAAACCTATTCTAAGTTCCTTTCGGGACAGATGATTGAGGCGGTTATTTTAGGTTCTCTCATATTTATTTCCTTCACGATTTTCCGCTTGCCCTATGCAGCTCTGATAGCATTTCTCACAAGCTGCTTTGCTTTTGTGCCATACGTTGGTGCATTTGCATCCTGCGCAATAGGAGCCTTTCTCATCCTGCTTGATTCTCCCGGAAAGGTGCTGACCTGCCTTATCGTGTATCTGGTGGTGCAGTTTGTGGAAAATCAGTTCATCTATCCTCACGTGGTTGGAGGCTCAGTTGGCCTCAGCCCTCTCTGGACGCTTATGGCGGCTATTATCGGCGCAAATCTTTTCGGCATAGTTGGAATTATCTTCTTTATCCCTCTTGCTGCTGTCGTTTATATTCTTCTTCAGAGATGGATAAACAATAAGCTTGAGAATAAGCTGAATTAACAAAAAAGGCTGATGCGAGAAGCATCAGCCTTAATTTATTTTATTTCAACGTATGCTGTGTTGAGGGAAGGGGCAGATATGGGGTTATATTCTGAATCGTATAAAACAGCTTCTCCTGCGCCCTCTCCGTATACGACCAGAGTGTCTCCCGCAACGTAATTACGGGATGAATCCTGAATACAATCTCGGATAATGATTTCAAATTTGCCGCCGTTTTCGTCGTGGCAAACGTAATATACGGGATATCGGTTTCCGTTATATTCAGCCTCCGTGTCAACGATCTTTTCGCTTATAACAACTGTGAAGGAAACAAATTTATCCTTATATTCATCTCCGCCGCGATAGAAACCCTCTGCGGTGATGTTCTCGCACTCTGCGATATATTCCTCTCTTGTGAGAGATGTATCAACGGGCTTATCAATGAGGCTTGAGATGTTGCCGAACAGATTGAACATGCTTATGCCCAGATAGGGAAGCGCCAGCCAAACGATAGCAGCAATACCGATACCGATCTTAAGGGACTTTTTATGAGGGCTTGTGAAAAGCAGAATAAGACCGATTATGGGAGCGATAAAGAGGGCGATTGCAATCACCCACCAGCTGTGATACCATTCCATAAAGGTAACCGTTCTGGAGGAGGGATTGCTTCTTCTCTTTTTTTGCTTCACGGGCTTTCTGTTGCCTGCGCGAAATTCTTCAGGGCAAATTTTGCCGCAAAGAGGGCAGTTGTCGCCTGCGAAAAAGCAACCGCAATCAGGACATTTATTCAGATCGGGGCGATCCATTTCTTCGCCGTCGTATGCTCCGAGAAATCTTCCCATAGTGAAACACTCCTAATAAAATACTACCGATATTATAGCACACCGACAACTAAATGTCAATTTTACATAAAGAGCTTTTTAAGAGGCAGGGCATCCTTGAAATCGAAATGCTTTTCGAAAAGGCGGGAGCAAAGTCCTATGGTGTAGCCGTTGAAGAGAGCGCAGAAAACTGTTCCCAGCTTGACGCCTTCAAAATGCCAGAGCCCGAAGAAGATAAAGGACAAAATAATGCTTATAACGCAGCTGACGCAGTCGTATCCCGTTTTGAATTTTGTGATGCTTATATTAAATTTAGCGGAAAGCTCCTTAACGAACAATTCGTATGCTTCAGGGGAAATATAGGTGTGGAAGAACATAGAAACGCCAACGGAGCAAACAAGCATACCGACGATGAAAAATGCTATTTTTGCGGCTATACCGATTTCTCCCGTGAGAGCAACGAGCGCTATGGCACCGTCAAGAGCAAAGCCGTATATAACAGCCGTTACAAACGAGAAAAGATAGGAAAGCTTGAAGCGGCGAAGGAATATGGTCATAAGAATGAGAAGCACTGCCTGAAGAGAATATTCTGCCATGCCGAAGGAGAAGAAGGGGAATATTTCCGAAAGCTTCAGATGCAGGATATATGCGGGGGAAACAACCATGGACATACCGAAATCTGCTTTTTCCATAAGCGCGGTTCCAAGGGCAAGGGTTATGATGCCGATTAAATAGGCAAGCTCTGTGTAAAAGGTTTTCTTTTTCATAAAAACTCCGAGAAAATAAAAATAGCCCTCAACATTTGATATAGAAATGTTGAAAGCTGGGCATATTTTAACATAACGGCAGAAAAAATGCAACATTTTTTTGAGATTATAATAATTAAAATAAAAATGAAAATATTAAGAGCTTTGTGATGTAATCACATAAAACCTACGAAGAAAGTAGTATAATAAAAATACAGTATAACATTGACATAATGTGTCAATAATGGTATACTATCTATTTGTAGAAGAAGTGTTTTTCTTCTAAGAAAGGCAGATAAAGATCAATGAGAGTTTATGCAGATAATGCCGCAACAACTCCTATTTCGGAGCATGCTAAGGCAGAAATGATTAAATATATGGATGCGGAATATGAAAACGCATCAAGCCTCCATTCTTTCGGTCAGAGCGCAGCAGCAGCTCTTTCTGAGGCAAGGGAGCGAATTGGCAAATGTATCGGCGCAGATGCGGGTGAAATTTATTTCACGTCCGGTGGCAGCGAAGCAGATAATCAGGCGATCATCTCCGC
>JAZORY010000014.1:0-2765 GCA_045656825.1 Candidatus Avispirillum sp. | reverse complement strand
CCCTCTTCTCGTCCCTCTGCCATTAAAACGTCGGAAGCCTCCATAACCGATGCAGGCGTCTGCGAATAAAGACGCGCCTCGCTGACTGCATTGAGAAGAAGAGGAACGTATCTGTCCTCTCGTCCTCTTCCGAATATTTTCAAACGGTCGCGAACGCTTGTCAGCGCCTTCCACATAATAAGCGCCTTTTTCGGCTCTGTTATGTAATTTTTGGCGCAACCGCCGTGTTTTCTGAAAATAACGTCGGCAAGACGGGTGAAGCTGAGGGTTTCAACCTTAAAGGCGGCGTAGGGGGGAAGCTCTGCTGCAACGAGAGAATCCCACATCAAAGCCTGCTGCTCGGGAGCAATAAGGAGAATTTTGCCGCCTTCATCGAGAACGGCTCTCATTTTTTCAAGAATATATTCGCGCTTATTATCTCTTCCAAGCGAAAAAACGAATTCTACCACTTATTTTCCTCCCTTCTGCCTTTTATAATATCTATATTTCTTTGCATAACGTTTCTTTTTCTGTATGAAAACGTATATCGTGAATATTCCTCATCCGTTAAGGCTTCAACGTCTTTTTCATCTCCCGTTAAAACGTTGGTTGTGAAAAATGGAATCTTTGAATAAAGATTCCCCTCTTTTTTAGCCCGCTCCGTATGAGGACAGGAAAGCTGACAAACGTCGCAGCCCCATATGCTGCCACTTTTCAGGATAGCCTCTGTTTCTTCCTCCGTCAAAGCTCCATTTTTCTGATTGATCGCAGAAATGCATCTTGATTTATCTCCGTCTGCACATTGTCCGGGGCAAGCCTTAACACATTTACCGCAATCCTCACAATATTTTATTTCTTCGTTTCGTATCTCAATTCCCTCAGAAGAAAGCTGGGCGGGCGAAAGCGCACATATAAATTCTCCAATGCAAACAAAAGAGGAATATCTTTTGGAAATCAGAAGCCCGTGGCGTCCGATAACACCAAGTCCGCATTTTGAAGCCCCGTCGCGCTCGTCAAGAGGAGAATGATCGGCATAGCCTCGAGCAAACACGTCTCCGTATTTTTCTCCTATATATTCCTGAATCTCTATAAACAGCTCTCGGGAAAAAATATGATAATCGGGAACGGAAGCAAAAGCCGCAAGGCGACTGTTTTTATTTTCGCAATAATAGGGAAAAAGCATAAAAATGGCATAGCATCCCTCGGGAAGTCCATCATAAAGACGCATATTGCAGGGAACACAATTTTCCACAGCTATTGCCGCAAAATCCTCTATTCCCCTTGATCTCAGAATTTCAGCTATGCTCATTTCTTTTTTCTCCGTACGTTTTTATTTTACTTTATTATATCAAACATTATAGGGCAAATCAACCGCAAGAAACACTTGTTTTATATAGCTTAAAGTGGTATAATAATGTATTATGAAAATCCCTCAAAGGAGATATTATTATGACTAAAATAGATATCTTTTCCGGCTTTCTCGGAGCAGGAAAAACAACTCTTATTAAAAAGCTTATTTCTGAAGCATATAAGGGCGAAAAGCTCGTTCTTATTGAAAACGAATTCGGCGAAATAGGCGTTGATGCAGGCTTTCTCACAGAGGCAGGCATCAATATTACGGAAATGAACTCAGGCTGCATCTGCTGCTCCCTCGTTGGAGATTTCAGCGAAGCACTGAAAAAGGTTGTGGCAGAATATGCGCCCGACAGAATCCTTATCGAGCCCTCAGGCGTCGGCAAACTGTCCGACGTTATGACAGCAGTTAAAAACAGCGCAGAGGGAGCAGAGCTTTCCTCCGCCGTTGCCGTTGTTGACGCGAAAAAATGCAGAATGTATATGAAGAACTTCGGCGAATTCTTCAACAACCAGATTGAAAACGCTTCAACTATCGTTCTCAGCCACACAAAAGGTCTCAGCGCAGATAAGCTTAACCGCACCATCGAGATGATCAGAGAGCACAACCCTTCTGCAAGACTTGTTACTGCAGATTGGAGCGAAATCAGCGGCGCCGATATCCTTGCTGTTATTGACGGAAGCGACAGCCTTATGGCAGCTCTTCACCAGATGGAGGAGGAGGCTCACCACCACTATCACCACCATCACCATCACGACGAGGAGTGCTGCTGCCACGACCACGAGCACCATCACCATCACGATGAGGAGTGCTGCTGCCACGATCATGAGCACCACGAGCATCATCATCACCACGACGAAGAGTGCTCCTGCGGATGCGGCGGACATCACCACCATCACCACGCCGACGAGGTGTTCTCCAGCTGGGGCATCGACGGCACTCGCACCTATACAAGAGAAGAGCTTGTAGCAGCACTTTCTGAAATTGAAAACGAAGAAAAATACGGAATGGTGCTTCGCGCCAAGGGTATTGTTCCCACAGAGGACGCTTGGCTTCACTTTGACTACACTCCCGGAGAGGCTGATATCCGCGTAGGCGGAGCGGCTGCCGCAGGCAGACTCTGCGTTATCGGCTCAAAGATCAACGAAGAAGCTCTAGCGCTTCTCTTCAAATGAGGTGAAAACAATGCTTGATACACCCGTATATCTTGTAACAGGCTTTCTTGAAGCAGGAAAGACAAAGTTTATAAACGACACAATGAAGGACCCTAAATTCACAGAGGTTGATAAGGTCCTTGTTATCGCCTGCGAGGAGGGCGAAGAGGAATTCGGAGATTTCGCTGTTGAATATATCGACTCCATCGACGAGATCTCTCCCGAAAATATGATCAGACTTCAGAAGCGCCACGAAGCAACAAAGATCGTTCTTGAAT
>JAZORY010000013.1:0-11915 GCA_045656825.1 Candidatus Avispirillum sp. | reverse complement strand
TAGCTTTTCCTATAATAGCCTTTGCGGCAGTTTTCTTGCCTTTTTTATAATCCTCGACAGACTTTGGGTTTTCTGCAATCGCCTTATTTACCCATTGAATGATGACTGTTTCATCGTTTACCTGACTAAGCCCTTCCGCCTCTACCGCTTCAACCGGATCGAAATCCTTTTCCCACATTCTTTTGATCAGTTTTTTGACAGTTGCAGAATTTATCTCGCTTTTGCCTGCCATCTCCGCAAGTGCCGCAAAATGCTCCTGAGCGATACTGCAAGCAAAGCTGCCTGACTCAGTTATTGCCAAAATTTCTGCCTGAAGCATATTTGCCACAAGCTTAGGATACGAGGTATTCTCAGCAGCCTTTTCAAAATAATCAGCCAAGGCTACGTCTGAGGTTATTACCTCAGCATCGGCAGCTGTCAGCGAATATTTTTCAACGTAAGTTTTCTTTCTCTCATCAGGTAAAGCAGGAACCATAGCTCTCACGCTTTCTATATATTCCTCCGTCAAGCTAATGGGACAAAGATCAGGCTCGGAAAAAAATCTGTAATCCGCAAGGCCTTCCTTTGCCCTCATGGAATACGTTTTACCGCTGCCCTCATCAAAGCGCCTTGTTTCCTGAATGATCAATTCGCCGTTTTCAATAGCGTTGACCTGACGCTGAAACTCATATTCGATCGCCTTGCCTATAAACTGAAAGGAATTCAGATTTTTCATTTCAGTTCTCACGCCGAGCTTTTTTTCTCCCTTTCTTCTGACAGAAAGGTTTACGTCGCATCTGAGGCTTCCCTCGTTCATTTTACAATCGGAAACCCCTGCATACATCATAAGATTTCTCAGCTTTTGAACGTAAGCCTTTGCCTCTTCCGCGCTTCTTATATCGGGCTCACTTACAATTTCAATAAGAGGAACTCCGCTGCGGTTATAATCGATCATAGTTCCGTTTTCGCCATGATGGATAAGCTTACCAGCGTCCTCCTCTATATGTATTCTCGTTATACCTATTCTCTTCATCCCATACTCCCCATGGATATCAACGTATCCGTTCTGACAAATCGGAACGTCAAACTGAGATATCTGATAAGCTTTCGGAAGATCGGGATAAAAATAGTTTTTTCTGTCCTGCTTTGAATATGGATTTATATTGCAATTGGTAGCCACGCCCGCCTTAATTGCATACTCAACGACCCTCTCGTTAAGAACGGGCAAGGTTCCGGGAAGCCCCAAGCAAACAGGACAGGTTTGAGAATTCGGGGGGGCTCCAAACTCTGTTGAGCACGAGCAGAATATCTTAGAATCAGTTTTAAGCTCGACGTGAACCTCCAAGCCTATAACCATCTCATAAGCTGAAATCATACTCATCCACCACCTTCCCTCGATTTTCATAAGCAAAAGCAGCTCTGTATAAAAGCGCCTCACTGAAGCAAGGACCTACAAGCTGCATACCCACGGGCATACCATCCTCGCCCTTGCCGCATGGTAATGAAAGCGCAGGCACACCTGCCAGATTAACGGGAACCGTAAATATATCCCCCATATAATCTCTCAGGGGATCGTTTTTATCGCCGATTTTATAGGCTACTGAGGGAGTAACGGGAGAAAGTAGTATTTGGCACTTGCCAAACGCATTGCGGAAATCTCTCGTTACAGCTTTCTTTATCTCCAACGCCTTTTTATAATACATTTCGCTGTATCCGGCGGACAATATCATCGTACCCGCCATAATTCTCTTTTTAACCTCGCTGCCGAATCCTTCGCTACGGCTTTTTTTATAAAGCTCCTCAACCGATGCATATTCATCTGCCCTATGGCCGAATCTGATACCGTCGTATCTTGCAAGATTTGACGATGCCTCGGCGCAAGCTATTGTATAATAAGCCGCAGGAGCAAGCGACAGTGAAGGAAACGACACCTCAACAAGCTCCGCTCCCAACTCCTCGTATTCCTTTGCAGCAAGTAATACGGCTTTTTTAACGTCATCTGCAACAGAGCCCTCAAAGAACTCCTTCGCAAGACCTATTTTAAGCCCTTTTACGCCTTCTTTTATCTGCGCGGTAAAGTCATCACAAATTCTGCAAACGGAGGTAGAATCCCGCTTGTCGTGGCCCACAATAACATTCATAACGATAGCATTGTCTGCAACCGTCTTGGTTATAGCTCCAATCTGATCAAGAGACGAAGCATAAGCTATAAGTCCGTATCTTGAAACACTTCCATAGGTGGGCTTCATACCCACAAGTCCACAAAATGCAGCAGGCTGTCGAACAGATCCTCCCGTTTCACTACCCAGCGCATATGCCGCCTCGTTTTTGGCAACTGCCGCGGCACTTCCGCCAGATGAGCCACCGGGAACTCTCGTGGCGTCCAAGGGGTTTTTAGTGGTTTTATACGCTGAATTTTCGCAGGTTGATCCCATAGCGAATTCATCCATATTGGTTTTGCCCAGCAAAACTGCTCCTTTGCTCTTCAGTTTTTCCGCAACAAAGGCATCATACGGGGGTACAAAATCCTCAAGCATCCTTGAAGCGCACGTTGTTTTTATGCCCTTTGTACATATATTATCCTTTAGTGCCATAGGTATCCCCGAAACGACGTTTCTTTGGCATTTGCCGTTATCGAAATCCTGCGCACTCTTTCTTGCCATATCAGCCGTTACGCTGATATATGCTCCAAGCTCTCCGTCATTTTCTTCTATTTTTTTCAGATATGCATTGGTTAATTCCAGCGAAGAATACTCTTTATTTTTAAGAGCCCTATAATGCTCCCAAACACTTCTCTCAACCATTTTCTTCACCTACCACTCTCGGAACTGTTATATAACCGTCTGCTTTTGTTTTGGAATTTGAAAGCATTTCCTCGACTGTGAACGATCCCCGAACAGCCTCATCGCTTCTGAAAACGTTAACCATATCGAAATCATCTTCATTCGCGTCATCTATCACACTTTCTTTAACTAATCCAAGAAAATCCACAAACTGAAGAAGCTCTTTTTGCATCACGTCTCTCTCTTCCCCGTTTGCTTCAATCTTGGAAAGCTCCAAAAGTCCATCAAAATCTATATTCATCATTTTATCCATTTCAAAACCGCCGTTTCTTTTTAGATACTGATTTATATTAACATTTTAGCCCCTGATTGTCAACAAATCATCCCCTTCCACCCTCTAAGAGCAAAAAAATCTTGCAGATTTATCTGCAAGATTTTTTGACTTATTATTGCTGTTCAAAATCCATCGCGGCTTCGGGAACGTATTCATAACACGTTACGTCAACCTCTGTGAGCTTTCCTTTTCTGTATACTGTGAATTTAATAACGTCGCCAACAGCTGCTTCCTTAACGATAGCCTTTATATCTGCGGAGGAAGTGATCTCCGTTCCGTTTACCGCAACGATTCTGTCGCCGCTGTAAAGCGCGTTGTCGTTAAATCCTTCCAATGCCTGATATACGTAAACACCAAGGGTCTGTGTGCCGAAATATCTGTAAGCAGTGTATGCGTCTGTTACGTCAAGGAATGAAACTCCGATATAGGTTCTTCCAGTTACGTATCCATTGGTTTTCAGCTGCTCGCAAACGTTCACCGCATCCTTTACAGGAATTGCAAAACCAAGGCCCTCAATACCTGTTCCCGTTGATTTTGCATTGACGATACCAACAAGCTCACCCTTGAGATTGAACAAGCCGCCGCCTGAATTTCCGGGATTAACGGCTGCATCAATCTGAATAAGCTTCATTTCAGTTCCGTCAACGTCGATAGTTCTGCCCGTCGCTGATACGATACCTGTTGTTACCGTGCCGCCAAGCTCGCCAAGAGGATTACCAACCGCAACGATGCTCTCACCAACAACGAGATCGTCGCTGTTGCCTACGATTGCAGCCTTAAGTCCCTTAGCTTCAATTTTGAGAAGCGCAATATCAGATTCAGCATCTGTTCCGATAACCTTTGCTTCATATTCCTCTGTGTTTTTAAGTCTTACCGTAATAGTATCAGCAACTGCGTTTGAGCTGCCTGCTATAACGTGGTTATTTGTTATTATATAACCGTTTTCACTGATAATAACGCCAGAGCCTGCACCCTCAGAAACGTACTGATAAGGTCCGTATGAGGTCATAATCTCTGTGGAGATCTCTACAACAGAATCGGATACGATCTCTTCAACAGCAGGGATTGTAAGATTCTCTGTTATCTGATTGCCGTCCTTATCGGAAACCATTGCAGACTTATAGATAATAAGAGCATCATCGCCGCCTGCAACAACGTTTGAAACATCGCCGTTTCCGCTAAGATAAAGAGAAAGATATGCTCCTCCGAGACCTGCTCCAAAGGAAATAAGGATACATGCAATCAGGAGAAGCGCAACGGCTCCTGCTGAAAATGTTCTTCCGCTCTTCTTGGGCTTCTTAGGCTTAGGAGCCTTTCTGGGCTCAAACTGAGGCGCACCATCAAAATGCTCGCCGTATGCATTATGCATATGAGGAGGGTAATTATGTGCAGGAGGAACGTTTGCACCGTACGTCGCATAAGGAGGACGGTATCTGTATTCTCCGCTGTTTGTATTATATCCTCCGTTTATATAGGGATTGGCATTGTGCTGAGAGCTTTCCGCAGGATCAAAGCTTCCATTACCGAAGGAATGATCACTATTTCTCCAATGCGCTGTCTCTGCATTGGCTGACGGCGCTTCAAATTTCTTCTCCGCCGCTTCAGCCTCGGGCTGAACGCTCTCGTTCTGCATATCTACTGTATTTTTTATTTCGGGCTCGTTCATTTCATCATTACCGAATATCTTATCCGTCATAAATCAAACTTCCTCTCTTTCGGGATACTGTTTTGATGCTACAATTATATTTCCCCAATGTGATGGTTTTTTGAAGAACAGAGGAAAAATGTTTGAAAAGAAATTTCGCATTTTTCTTTCCGTGCCGACAAAAAAAGAGCCGATTTCCCGGCTCTTTTTATTCAGCAGATCTTTTATCTGTTCTTTACGTTTACGTCCAGCTGAGGGAAAGGAATTTCGATATTAGCTGCATCAAACGTTCTCTTAACGTTTTCAAGAAGGTCAAACTTCACGCTCCAATAGTTAGCATTTTCGCACCAAACACGAAGCTGAAACTCAACCGCACTCTGTCCATGATTCGTCATATAAACAACAGGGGCGGGATCCTCCATAACACCCTCGGTTACTCCTGCAACCT
Organism: Candidatus Avispirillum sp.; assembly: GCA_045656825.1. Lineage (GTDB taxonomy): Bacteria > Bacillota > Clostridia > Oscillospirales > CAG-272 > Avispirillum. Next base: position 6,726 of record JAZORY010000013.1, on the reverse strand, counting down.
TAAGAAGAATCGTTTTAACCTTATCAATATCTGCATCATAGGAAACAGAAAACGTTACGTCAACTCTTCTTGTTTCTTCAGCAGAATAGTCCTTAACAACACTGCTTGTAAGCTGACTGTTGGGAAGAACCACCTTAACGTTATCGGCCGTTGTGAGAGTTGTGCTAAAGAGCCCAATCTGCTTAACAGTTCCTCCGAAACCGTCGCACTCTATGTAGTCGCCCACAGCAAAGGTACGGAAGCAAACGATCATAATTCCGCTGGCAATATTTGAAAGGCTGCCCTGCAAAGCAAGTCCGATAGCAACTGCCGCACTACCAAGAACCGTTATCATAGAAGTCATGGGAACGCCAAGATAAGAAGCAATAGTGATCAAAAGAATGATCTTCAGCGCAACACCGAGGAAGTTTACCGCAAAGCTTCTGAAGGAAGGATCGATCTTATCAAAAATCTTTCCGTTCTCAACGTACTTGAGAAGAAGCTTTATAAGCTTGAAGCCCACAACTACGATCAGGGCTGCAACTATGATCTTAACTCCAAGACCTGTTACAATATCAATTGCTTTTTTAAGGAACTGATCTAACATTTCGTTTCTCCTTTATATTTAAATGGAATCCCTCAGGCGCAGGCCTTTAGGATAATGATTTTTAACGTATCCGTTTACAGCCTTACCTCCGCCAAGAGCTATTCCGCAAACCGAGACAGCACACCAGCCGTTCTCCACATCTGCTTCAAAGCCCTCACCGCGCAAATACGCTGTAAGTCTGGGATCATCAAGCGCCAGATCCACTTTCCTCTTCATTTCTGAGCCATATGCTGAGAAAAAGTGATGATGAGGAACAAGTCTGCCCTTAGTTACCTCTCCGAGAGTTACACCGCACAAAAACGTTCCGTTAGGCGCTGCCTGATCGTCCACCAGAACGGCATTTTCGCGAAACATTTTTATATTCGCAGGAATTTCACCAAGCGTATCCAAAAGGAACTTTTCGCAAACGATTCTCTCATCCTTTGAAGGCTTTTTCAGGTTGTCATCAAAGGAAACGTCCAGCTTATCATCCCCGCCTCGACGAAGCAGACACAAAAACTGACCTTCACCGTCGGCGCGATGGGGATAGAATCGTCTCGCCTCAGGCATATCGATTCCATCACTTGTTACCGCCTTGATATCATCATCTAACGGAACAATTTCAAAGTCGCTATGCTCCAAAAGGAATTCCGAGATTACGTCCTCGTTCTCTTCCTTCGAGAACGTGCAGGTGGAATACATAAGATATCCGCCGCCTGACACCGTTTTGGCAGCACAACTGAGGATATCCTTCTGCCGCTGGGCACAAAGCACAACGTTTTCCTCACTCCATTCATCTGCCGCATTATCATATTTTCTGAACATACCCTCGCCTGAGCAAGGAGCATCACAGAGAACAAAATCAAAGCACTTCTTATAATTTTTTGCAACGATCTCGGGCGTGCAGTTTATAACAACTGCATTTTTAATACCCATTCTTTCAACGTTCCCCTGCAAAATACGCGCTCTTGAGGTTACCTTTTCATTTGAAACAAGAAGACCCTCAGAGAGAAGGAGCGATGCAAGCTGCGTTGTTTTTCCGCCGGGAGCTGCACACATATCCAGAACTCTCATGCCCGGCCATATGATCTTTTTAGCTGCTGCAACGGGAAGCATGGCGGAAGGGTCCTGCACGTAAAATGCTCCTGCATGATGCAAGGGATTTCCGCCGATTTTATCCTCGTAAAACTTATAGGCAAATGCTATATGCTCTATCTTATCCGTTTTGAAATTGCAGATCTGATCAAAATGCTCCTCAGAGCACTTGAGCTTATTAACTCTCAGGCTTCTGACAGCTTCGCCATTTTCAAGAGACGCAATAAACTCGTCGAACTCATCACCAAGCATTTCCTTCATTCTGCTCTTAAAGCTTTCAGGTATCATCAGTCAACAAAGTCAAATTCAATATCGAACATACGAACAGTATCGCCCTCGCCGCATCCTGCCTGACGAAGCTTATCTATGATACCGTACGTTGTAAGTGAACGCTGGAAATACATAAGAGATTCCCTGTCGTCAAAATAAACTCTTCCGCAAAGCATTTCGAGCCATCTACCCTCGCAAACGTATGCGCCGTCGTCTGCACGGCAGATCGTTGTTGCCTCGGGTCCTTCCTCAGCCTGCATTTCCTCAGGCTCGATCTCTGCCTCGAATACTGTGATGGGGGGAAGCGTTTCAAGCTGGCGCTCGATCTCGTTTACAAGCTCCTTAATACCCATTCTTGTTGCCGTTGAAATGGGGATAACCTTATAACCAAGAGCATCTGCCAAAACCTTAAGGCTTCTCATTTCCTCTGTGTCAATTCCATCGGGAAGCAGATCGCATTTATTTGCCGCGATGATTCTGGGACGGTTTGCAAGCTCCTCAGAAAAGTTTTCAAGCTCCTCTGCAATTGTATTGAAATCGTCCGCTGCAGCTCTTCCCTCGTATCCTGAAACGTCTACCACCTGAACAAGCAAACGGCAACGCTCAATATGACGAAGAAAGTCGTGTCCAAGACCTGCACCGTCAGCTGCTCCCTCAATAAGTCCGGGGATATCAGCCATTACAAATCCACGCTCCTCACCTGTGCTTACAACGCCAAGGCTGGGCTCAAGAGTTGTAAAGTGATACTCCGCAACCTTAGGACGAGCTGCTGAAACTGTTGCAAGAAGAGAGCTCTTTCCTGCTGAAGGAAGACCGACAAGTCCTACGTCGGCAATCATCTTAAGCTCAAGGAGAAGATTCTTTTCTTCACCCTTTGTTCCGTCCTTTGCAAAACGGGGAGCCTGTCTTGTTGCTGTTGCAAAATGCTTATTGCCCCAGCCGCCGCGTCCGCCCTTACATACGATAAAGGGCTCGTCGTCAGACATATCCTTAATAACTCTGCCACTCTTTGCATCGCGGATAAGAGTTCCGCGGGGAACAAGTATCTCTATATCAGCGCCATTTTTACCATGGCACTTTCCGCCCATACCGTTCTGTCCGCCTTCTGCCAAAAACTTTCTCTTATAGCGGAAAGCAAGCAAGGTGTTGGAGCCCTCGTCGACCTTGAAAACAACGTTACCGCCGTTACCGCCGTCGCCGCCGTCAGGTCCGCCGTGAGAAACGTACTTCTCACGTCTGAAGGAAACGCAGCCGTTGCCTCCATTACCTGCTTTAACATAAATTTCTATTTTATCTATAAACATTAGTTTCCTCGCTGATTACTTGTTTCCAAACTTTTCGTTATACATTCTGATGCAATCTGCAATAATTTCTTTTGCGCGGTCAGCATCAAGCAATTCGTTTACAATTGTTTCCTTATGCTCAAGCTGCTTATAAACTGTGAAGAAATGCTTGATCTCGTCAAAAACGTGCTCGGGAAGATCGAAAACAGATTTATAAGTGTTATACATGGGATCGGAGAAAGGAATGGACAAAACCTTTTCATCCATACTGCCTCCATCGATCATTCTTATAACACCGATAGGATATACGTCAACAAGAGTCATTGAACGGATGCCCTCAGAGCAGATAACAAGTGTATCAAGAGGGTCAAGGTCGTCCGCATAGGTACGGGGAATAAAGCCGTAATTTGCAGGATAGTGAGTTGACGTATAAAGAATTCTGTCAAGTCTGAGAAGGCCTGTGTCCTTATCAAGCTCGTATTTATTTTTTGATCCCTTGGGAATCTCAATAACTGCGGTGAAATGCTCAGGAGTTATCTTATCAGGTGAAATATCATGCCAGATGTTCATAATGTGGCACTCCCTTCATATAAAGATTTACTGAATATTTTCAATCGCCATAACCTTTTCAACTCTCTTGATATGGCGGTCTCCTTCAAATTCTGTTTCAACAAAGTTTTTAACAAGCTCAAGCGCAATTCCTGCACCAACAACTCTTGCGCCAAAGCAAAGGATATTGGAATTGTTGTGAAGTCTTGTCATTTTTGCGCTGAAGGTTTCGGAGCAGCAAGCCGCTCTGATACCCTTGACCTTATTTGCGCAAAGGCTCATACCGATACCTGTTCCGCAAACGAGAATACCAAGGTCGCACTCGCCGCGTGCAACTGCCTGAGATGCAGGAAGTGCATAATCGGGATAGTCAACACTTGCAGTGCTGTCGCATCCGAAGTCCACAACCTCGTATCCGTTATCCTTCAACCAATTGATAATAGTAGCCTTAAGCTCGTAACCGCCGTGATCACAAGCAAATGCAATTTTCTTACTCATTTAATTTTCCCCCATAGAAAGTCTTTCTTCTCGTTCTCTTTCAGCCTGAGTTTTTTTAAGATATACGGGCTGAAGCGCAGCATCTGTAAATACAGTTTTATCCTCTGTTGCATTATATATTCTCTCGCCAACAGCTGCAACGCCTGCGGCATTTACACCTCTCAAATTGGCGGGAGTTATATTTTTGGTCATATAGCTTACAAGATCGTAAGCATCTCCGACAAACCAAACGCTTTCATATTCACGAAGCTTCTCTTCAAGCTCGGGAATAAGCAAGGTTGTGTCCTCTGTGAGTCGGGTTATTTCTCCGCCCTCGCTTTTGAAAAGCGCTGTATACACCTGAGAGCGTCTGGCATTTATAACAGGGCAGATAACTCCGTCAAGCCCCTTCAGGTTTTCAGCCATAGCCTCAAGAGAGGAAACGGAAACGCATGGAATGTTTTTGGCAAAAGACAAGCCCTTTGCGCAGGACACACCGATTCTGACGCCCGTAAATGAGCCGGGGCCTACTGACACGGCATAAAGATCAACGTCGCTGCAATTCAATTTAGCCGTTTCAAGCATATGCTTGACCATAGGCAGCAGCGTTACACTATGGGTGTTTCCTGAGTTGAGAGTGTATTCACAGAGCAGCTTGCCGTTTTTTGTGATTGCGGCAGAGGCAATCTGCGTTGTCGTATCAAGAGAAAGTGTTATCATTACAATGATCGTTCCTTTTTCTTTTAATATGTTAAGGTTATTTTTCTTTTCTCGTCGCCCGTTTTTCTTATATCTGCGAAAACTGCGCCCTCGGGCTTAGACTGAAGATATTCGCTCCATTCGATTATACAATGACCGCCATCAACGTATTCATCAAATCCAATGGCTTCAAGGTCAGCATCCCCGTCCTCAAGACGATACAGATCGAAATGAAAGAGCGGAACGTCTCCTTTGCGATATTCGTTTACAACAGTGTAAGTTGGGCTTTTAACGCGACTAGAAGGAGAAACAACTGATGCAAAGCCGCGAACAAATGCAGTTTTCCCTGCTCCCAGATCGCCTGAGAGGCATATAAACCAATTTTCTCCGTTTTTAATTTCCGACAGCTTTTCTGCCAGATATGCGCCTATCTTTTCAGTTTCAACGGCGCTTTCCGTATTGAATATTTCCTGCATCAGAACAAACCTGTGATATTTCCTTCGCCGTCAACGTCAATTCTGTCTGCCGCCGGAACCTTAGGAAGACCGGGCATTGTCATGACAGCACCAGTGAGTACAACCACGAAACCTGCACCCGCAGAAAGACGAACCTCACGAACCGTGATCTCAAAATCCGTAGGTCTGCCAAGCTTTGTTGCATCATCTGAAAGTGAATACTGTGTTTTTGCCATACATACGGGGAACTTCTTATATTTATCATCAAGAGCTTCGATCTCGGCAATAGCCTTGGAGGCAGCTGCGTCAAACTTAACGCCCTTTGCACCGTAAATATTCTTTGCGATGCACTCGATCTTTTCCTTGATAGAAAGCTCGTCGCTGTAAAGAAGCTTGAATTCTGAAGGCTTTTCACAAGCCACAACAACCTTTTCTGCAAGCTCAAGTCCACCGTTTCCGCCATTTGCAAATACGTCGGAAAGTGCAAAATCAGCACCACAGCGCTCACAAATAGCTGCAACCTCGTCAAGCTCAGCCTGGCTGTCTGTGTCAAAGCGATTTACTGCAACAACAACGGGAACGCCATACTGCTTAAGGTTTTCAATATGCGCCTCAAGGTTTACGCCACCGCGACGAAGAGCCTCAACGTCCTCTGTCTTAAGCTCTGTCTTGGGAACGCCACCGTTGTACTTAAGAGCACGAACAGTTGCAACAAGAACTATCGCGCTGGGCGCGATGCCGGCAAAACGACACTTGATGTCAAGGAATTTTTCAGCACCAAGATCAGCTCCGAAGCCTGCCTCTGTGATTGCATAGTCGCCAAGCTTCATCGCAAGCTTTGTTGCACGAACGGAATTGCATCCGTGTGCAATATTTGCAAAGGGGCCACCATGGATGATAGCAGGTGTGTTCTCAAGTGTCTGCACAAGGTTAGGCTTGATAGCATCCTTAAGAAGAGTTGCCATAGAGCCCTGAGCGTTAAGATCGCGGGCATATACGGGAGAATTGTCATATTTATAAGCAACAAGAATGTCGCCAAGACGCTTCTTAAGATCGTCAAGATCGGCAGCAAGGCAAAGGATTGCCATAACTTCACTGGCAACCGTGATCATAAAGTGATCCTCACGGGGAACACCGTCAACCTTCTTGCCAAGACCGATAACAACGTTACGAAGAGCGCGGTCGTTTGTGTCTGTAACTCTTCCGAAAAGAATTCTTCTGGGATCAATCTGAAGAGCATTTCCCTGCTGAAGATGATTGTCTATAAGGGCGCAAAGAAGATTGTTTGCAGCTGTTATAGCATGGAAATCTCCTGTGAAATGAAGGTTGATAT
>JAZORY010000012.1:0-16635 GCA_045656825.1 Candidatus Avispirillum sp. | reverse complement strand
CAAAGGGGTTTCGCTGTGCTATGTTTTTCTTCCAACAGAACGCTATCTATGGAAAGATATACGCGACATTACAGTTGAACATTTACATGAATATGGCAGTCGCAGAAGCTTTCATGAGTTGCTGTATAATTTCGTTTTCAGCATTGACGGCAAAGTAGTTGGCAAAGAAAGATTTTATATGAACGGATACATCCGAAGAACCCATCGCACAAAACGTCTCCTTGAAAAATACTGGGACGGAACAATAACGGGATATATGTTTGAGGACGTAAAAAAATGGTTCAAAAAGAGAAAGGCCAAAAAGCAACGCCAAGTTGAAATACATTTCACCGACGAAATCGTTCCCATGGAAAGAGAAGCCAGAGCAAAAGCAAGAGAATGGCTATCTCCCTATATCTCTCAGGCGAAGCTTTACGATCTTGACGTCAGAACCGAATATATCTACGTTACATCTGATTTTCAAGAATTAAGAAAAAGACCCGAAGAAAAATACACATACACCATGGCTATTGAAATCTCCCGTTTCAACGAAAAAAACGAAGATAAAATAGTTGTGTTAGATATTGACCTTCTGTATGTGCGGCTTGGCAAAACCGCCTATCACGGTGTAGAAAGCGAATGTGCTAAAGAAGAACTTGAGGCCAATCTTACAGACGCACTGAACGAAATCGCAAAGAATGGTTTTGAGGCTTATTGTGAAAACAATTAAAAGAGCGGAGTGAATTTCACTCCGCTCTTTTAATTATCAAAACAAAAAAACCGCCGAAACGGTCGGCGGTTTTGTTTTGACAGGAATTTATATATCAATAAGTATATAAGATTACTGCTGCTTCATAGCTGCGAAGCATTCGGAGCAGTAAACAGGTCTGTCGCTTGTGGGCTGGAAAGGAACCTTTGCTTCCTTACCGCACTGTGCGCAAACTGTTGTGAACATTTCCTTCTGCGCTCTTGCAGCATTCTTTCTTGCATCACGGCATGTCTTGCATCTCTGGGGCTCGTTCTGGAATCCCTTTTCAGCGTAGAACTGCTGCTCGCCTGCTGTGAATACGAACTCGTTGCCGCAATCCTTACATACTAATGTCTTGTCTTCGTACATCTTTTTTACCTCATCTGGTGTAATAATATTTTGCGCCCTCAACGGATTTGAACCGCACCTTTGAATACCTTTTGTAAACAACGCTCTTATTAAGCTATTCGGACATATATCATATGCGCATGGCATTATGAACTTTATTTAGCAGAACCGCTATCTATCAGGAAATTCTAACGCCTTGACCTTTTCTTTGATCCTGTATATAGCGTTGTTTACTGACTTCTTAGGCTTTCCAACTGCAATTGCTATTTCTTCAACTGTTTTATCGGACATATACTCGATGAAAACTCGCTTCTCATAATTTGAAAGAAGCTCTCCGATGCTTTCAACAAGCTTTTCGGTTTCCGCTGCATCTGCCGCATCAACGTTATGAAACCCGATGTGTCTGCGCTCTCGGGCAACAACCGCTTTTCTCTCGGCACGACGCTTTCTGCTCATTTCCTTACGCCGCAACGAAATGAGCGCGTTGCGAATGCATATCTTGGCATACAATCCAAAGGCAACCTCTCCCTGACTGAGATCAAAGCTGAGCGCCGCCTTCAGCAAAGCAGATTCCGCTTCCTTTTCATACTCCTCTCCCGAGCCCTCAAAGGAACGAACCGCGCTCTTTATAAGAGGAGAATATTTGGCTTTAAGAACAGAAAAGCTTTCGTCGTTTCCGCTCTGAACATCGGCAACGATATCGAAAAGCTCTTCATCCTTATACGTTTCTTTTTTGTTATCTGCCATAGCGTTTTTGTCTACATTCACAATTTATGTTAGAACTATTATATCACAATTGTTAATTTTGTCAATAGCTTTTGTCTGTATTTTCTAAGAATTGTAAATTTACAATCATTTTTTGTATAAATTCGGCAAAAAAGAACTCAAATTAAGTCGTTCATAATCGATTTACAAAACAATTTTTGTGCATTATTAACAACAAGTTTTTCAGCTCTCGAAGAGATAGTTAACGTCTCCCGTGAGAAGCGCAACGATTCCTCTGAAAACCACCTCGGGCTTATCGGAATAGTTTTCAAGCATACACTTAAGCTGATACTCGCTATCTGCTCTGACAGTGAGATCCATCAGAATTCCATCCTTATCCTTTATGGAGCAATTAACAAGATAGCCTTCGCCATCGGGCTTATATGTCTGATCAACGTAAGCTCCTCTTTTAGCAAAGCTAAGATGACGGAGTGCGCTTCGATAGCTTTTCTCTCTTACAGAAACCATAAGGTTTCCGGAAAGAGCCTCGGCTACGTGGCGTCCTGTTTCGCTGACCTCATAAAGCACGGGATCGTCCTCAAGGCCTGCCTCCTCCTCGCTATCAGGAGTTATATCAAGAAGCTTCGCTGCTCTTTTATCAGATATTATCTCTCTTATATGTCCTGCATCCACAAGGGAGAAAAAGCACTGGGCAAAGTCGAAAAAGTTTACTATGCCGTCCTGCATCATTATTGAGCCGATGCTGGGATAATCAAGGGGATAGCCTATTTTATCAAGCAAATAAAGTATAAATATTTTTATTTCATTTTCATCCTTCAGCTGTGTTGCCACAATAATTCCTCCTTTTCAATCTGATTTATGGGTAAAAAACGGGGGGCAAACGCCCCCCCATTTATTTAGCTTTTGTTAGAATTTATCAGCCAACAATCTCTTCTGTGCCTTCGATAACTTTCTTGAACTCCATGTAGTCCTTCATCTTAACACCCTTGAGGTTTGTTGTTCCCCAGAATGTTGTTTCAAATCCGGAAAGAACACCGCTGTTTACGTAAGCATTCTTAAGGAATACTACGGGGATAACGGGCATATCTTCGAGAAGCTTAGCCTCAGCCTCGTGAAGCTTCTGGCTTCTTACTTCAGCACTTTCAGCGTTATATACATCTTCGATAATCTTGTCGTAGTCAGCATTTGCATAGCCTGTGATATGGCCGATAACGTCGTAGTTTTCAGACATCATATCAACGCCGTTTCCTGAATACTTTGTTGCAAAGGGAGCAAGCATAGCATATGCATCGTTTGCAAGAGCCTGCATATCAACTGCAATTACGTCAAAATCGCCGGACTTGAATGCTTCTGTATAGAGATCGCTATATACTGCAGACTCGTTTGCTTTGGACTCGAGCAGCTCTGTGCCGGTTTCTTTAACCTTAACTGTGAAGCCGAGCTCTTCCCATGCTGTCTTAGCAGCTTCTGCAACTGCAAGATCAACCTCGTCGTTACGGCATGTGATTGTGATTGTGCTCTTTCTAACGCCTGCTTCATCAAGGAGAGCCTTAGCCGCTGCAATATCAGCGCTTGTGGAAAGGATCGCTCCGCCGTTTGCTCTGAAGTCAGTCTTTGTAGTTGTGTCAGCAATACCTGCAGGAACAAGACCTGTTGCTGCATCTGCAAAAACAAGAGTTTCTGCAATAGCCTGACGGTTAAGCGCCATAGAAAGCGCCTTTCTTACCTTAGCATCCTTAAAGAGCTCTTTCTCTGTGTTGAAGAAGTAGGAATATGTATTGAGAGCGTCGAAAACAACTGCGCTTTCAGCATATTCGCCACGGCTTGCAAGAGCAATATCACCGATATAATGTGTGGAATCCGCTGCAGCAACTTCAGCAACAAACTTGTCTTCCGGATACAGCTTGCTGATCTGACGATTTTCATCTCCGTTGGAGAAGAGAACCTGAATTCTGTAAGGGATTACGTACTTATCAAGGATCTGATTCTTGTCGGAGTCTCTGTAATAATATGCAGAGCGCTCAAGACGAAGCTCAGAGCCATAGTTGATTCTTCTAATGTCGAAAGGACCGTTTGTTACCATGGAAGAAGCTCTCTTCGCCCAGGATTCGCCAAGTCCAACCTTGTCCTCGCGGAGAGGAACGAGCGCAGGGCTTGCGCATGTGCGAAGGAATGCATCTATATCAACCTCATGCTCGAATTCGATTTCAAGCACGTATGTTTCAACTGCGGAAACCTTGAGGTCATCTACTGTCTTATCGCCCATCTTGATATCACGAGCGTTCTTGATATCATAGAGAAGGCAAGCTGCATCATTCTTGAAAGAGGGCTCAAGGATGCGCTTCCAAGCATATACAAAGTCGTTAGCCTGAACTGTACGGCCATCACTCCACTTTGTTTCGCGAAGTGTGATCTGAAGCTTTGTGTTGCCTTCGTCATCCTGAAGAAGCTCATATTTATCCATCATGCCCTTCTTCCAATCACCATTGGAATCAAGCACTGTAAGACCCTCAAACATAAGAGTTGTGAGCTGAGCAACAACTTCATTTGTATAGGACTGTGTGGGGTCGAAATCGTAAATTTCGTCGCCGAAATAGAGAGTTATAATGGCACCCTTGTCCTCTTTCTCAAGAGTTGAACAAGAAGCAAAGCTGCAGGCTACCATCATCATTGCGAGCATCAGAGCAAGGACTCTTTTCATTGATGTAATCCTCCTAAATCACTTTACAAAAAGTCAAGCATTTGTGCATCAAAGCAGAAAACGCCCTTTATATACATAAGATTATATCATATGTTTCGTCTTTTATCAATGGTCTTTTTCGGGATAGGCGAAATATTCATCTAAATGCACAAGAACACGCTTTGTTTTTATAGCAAATTAGCTATTGACCTTTCGATTTTTTAGCTTATTTTTTTACTTTTGGGCATAACGCACCACCCTACGGTAAATACTATAATTATTATACCTCTTTTTTTGGGAAAGGCAATAGAAAAATGAAAATTTCACAAACAAAAAAACCTGCCGAAATCGCCTCTTCACGCCTCCCCCACACCGACCTTGCCTGCGAATCAATTCCCCAAAGCAGCACACTGACAAGAAGCTTCACCATATGCGGCTTCGACGGCATCGAGGCAAACGTAAAAACAAAGCAGGATGAGCACGAAACGGGGCGACGGCGCGGAAGATATATGACTCTTTTTTGTCCGTTTTTGTCCGATCTGACAGACGAAACCTCAAAAGAGCTTTCCGCTGCTCTTGGCCTTCTCTTAAAGGATTTCATCTCAGGGCTTGGCGTTTCGCTGACAAAAGGGCCTTCCATACTCGTAGCAGGGCTGGGAAACAGATTTATAACCTCAGACGCCATCGGACCAAAGGCTGCCGACAAAATTCTTGCAACAGCCCATCTGAACCGAGAAAGCAAAAGCTTTTCTTCCATTGGCGCTCCATCCGTTTCGATAATCGCGCCCGGCGTTTCCTCCCAATCAGGATTTGACTCCTTTGATATCATCCGCGCTGCCGCCCATGCCGCCAAAGCAGATCTTGTTATTGCCATAGATGCCCTTGCCTCCAGAAGCACGGAGCGCCTTTGCTCCACCATTCAAATATCCGACAGCGGCATCCATCCCGGCTCCGGAATCGGAAACCACAGAGCTCCCATCACAAAGGAAGCAATAGGCATTCCCGTCATCGCAATAGGCGTTCCGACAGTCATAAGCTCGGCAACACTCGTCTACGATGCTCTTGAAAAAGCAGGCAGCGACTATATCAACCACGATCTTTCTGAAATATCGGACGGCTTAAACGGATTTTTCGTTTCACCCGGAGACAGCGACACCATCTGCCAAAACGCATCCGAAATCATCGCCGAAGCAATCGAAAACGCTCTGCTGGAAAAATTATTTGACCGATCACAGTTCTAAACCACCCCATCGGTCAATATAAATAATATTAAAAACCAACAGGAGCAGCAATACTATGGACATAAATGCAGAACAGCTGACGCTCTCGCCTGCGAAGGAAAACGACGTCAACGTCAAAGGCAACAAAAGCAATTTAATAAAAAGCACAATTCTCTCCCTCTCCGTCCTTCTGATACTGGCTTCCATCACGGCGCACGTTGGCATCATCGCTTCCGGAATACAATATTTCACTGAGGATGGCAATACGGAGAAGCTCCTGCTTTACAATATTCTTCCCGATTTTACAAAAAAAGCTCCTGCGAAAAATAACGAGCAAAAAGGCGAAGACACTTCAATGAAGGAAAAAGAGGACGAAAATCCCATATCTGACGAAGACGATTTGACCTCGCAGGATCTTTCCACAAAAAACGAGCACGGCTTTTCACTGAAAAACGAAACTACCTACAATCCCGATCTGGACGTTTTGTTTAATTCCCCGAATCCGATAGAAAAAACAGACAAGCTGTACGAAAAATATACGGAGGATGAGCCGATCGTTCTCATATACCACACGCACGCAACTGAAAGCTACACCGACACAAACGACAGCGGAGCCTTCAGGTCAAAGAATCCCGAGAAAAATATGATAGCCGTTGGCAACGTTATATGCTCCGTTCTTCAATCCGAAGGCATCAGAGCTCTGCATATCACAAAAGCCTTTGACTCGGATGACTTCAACTCAGCATATAATAAAAGCTCAGATGCCGTTGAAGCAATCATGGAAATTTACCCCTCCATAAAATACGTGATCGATATTCACAGAGACAGCATAACAGACGAGGACGGCAACAACGTCAGCGCAGATTTTACATACCAAAGCCTCAAAGCAGCGCAAATGATGTTTGTTGTGGGAACGGACGAGGGCGGAAGCGGACACTCCGACTGGCGCCAAAACCTGACCACCGTTCTTCATCTTCAGGATATGCTTTCCGTTGCTGCCCCCGCATCAGTTCGCCCCATAAATTTACGTAAAGCATCGTTTTATCAGGACAAAAGCCCCGGCGCGATGCTTGTTGAGATCGGATCAAGCGGAAACACCTTGGAAGAGGCTAAAAGAAGTGCCGTTATCCTCGGATGCACTCTGGCTGAATATATAACGGGGAAAAAGCCTCTTGTTTCCACAGAGGATATGCTCTCGGCACTTGATCTGAGTTGAACCATATTCGTTTTATAAAAGATCAATAAACGTATATCGGGCGCAGCAAAACTATATTTCACGCTCCATTGACTTTCTGCTGTTTTTATGATATTATTCTAATATGTAAATAATCCTGCCACACCCACTGATATCTTTCAGTGGGATTTGTGGCGTTATGCAATACGGAGGACTGAAATGGCTGATATTTTCGAGCTGTTTAAGAAAATAGAAAAGGAAAAGGAGCCTAAGGCTCCCATAACCCACATCGTTTGCGGACTTGGCAACCCCGGCGAAAAATATCTCAAAACACGACACAATGCAGGCTTTATTGCCATCGACTACATCTGCGAAAAGCTTGGAGCCAGATGCGACAGAGCAAAATTCAAATCCCTTTGCGGCGAGATAACTCTCGGCGGAAAGAGAATTCTCATTATGAAGCCCCAGACCTATATGAACAATTCGGGCGAGGCTGTTCGTGAGGCGGCAGATTTTTATAAGATCGCCCCTGAAAATATTATCGTTATCGTAGACGAAATAGCTCTTGCCCCCGGAGCAATGAGAATCCGCTCCAAAGGAAGCGCAGGAAGCCACAACGGACTTAAAAGCATTATATATCATCTGGCGGCAGACAACTTCCCTCGAATCAGAATAGGCGTTGGCGAGCGACCCAACGCGCAGTATGATCTGGCAGACTGGGTGCTTGGAAATCTTTCAGGCGACGACATCGACAATATGATGCAGTGCTTTGAGGCAACAATGGATGCAATTCCTCTTATCGCCGACAACAAAACCGATATGGCAATGAGCCGCTGCAACGGACTCAAGCCCAAGGAAAAAACAAATGAATAACTACGATTTTCTCCTTTCTGTTATGGCATCCTCAAAGGAATTCACGGACCTCCGCGATGCACTTGAGGATGCAAGAAAAAGAGCAAAGCCCCATCCCTTTACGGTTATCGGTCTTTGCGGGGGCGCAACTCCCTTCTTTCTTTCAGCTCTTGCAGAAAACGAGCTGAAAAACGGACGAAGAGCCCTCTTTATGTTTGCAGGAGAGGGCGATGCCGCACGAGCTGCCGCATCTCTTCAGTCCGGCGAGATAAACGCTTGCCACTATCCTGCAAAGGATTATAATTTCACGCTTTCAACAACCTCCCGTGATTATGAGCACGAGAGGCTTTTGGTGCTTTCAAAACTCCTTTTCTCCGAGGAGCCTATGGTTGTTTGCACAACACCCGAGGCTGCCCTTCAGGTTACTATTCCTCCCGAAGAGCTTATCCACCTCACAATAACCATCTCGGAAAATCAAAGCCTTGATCTCTCACATCTTGCAAACGCCCTCTCTCTCGGAGGATATACAAGAGTTGAGCTGGTAGAGGGCCCCGGTCAGTTCGCTATCCGAGGCGGGATCGCAGACGTTTATCCGCCATCCGACGCCCCTTACCGAATCGAGCTTTTCGGCGACGAAATAGACAGAGTCGGAAACTTTGACCCTGTTACTCAGCGTTTCACCGATTATATAGACGGACAGCTGACCATTCCGCCCTGCCGAGAGATCGTTCTGGACGAAGAACGCCGCAATCTTATTAAGGCATGTATCAAGGCTCAGGCAACAAAGATCCTGAAAAAAGGACAGCTTTCCCATGCAGTTACCATTCTCAAGGAAGAGCTTGTTAAATTGGAAAACTCGGCAGATATTCCATTTCTTGATAAATATCTGCCCGTTATATACCCCGACTCCCCCTGCCTCTTTAATTATTTTGACGGACTTATTATGCTCTCCGATATAAATTCCATCCGCGAGCATATGAAAACGGCTGAAAATCTTACAAACGAAACCATCTCCGAGCTTATACTCTCAGGAGAGCTTTCCGCCTTCAAGGAAGGCAGATACACCAATTCATTTGACCGCGTTGAAGCAGCGCTGGGAGCCATGCCCTCCGTGCTTCTCGAATCCTTTTCCCGTTCTCATCCGGGGCTGACCATAGGCGGAGAATTTTCCTTCAGAACGCGCCACATCCCCTCCTACGGCGGAAACGCCGCCCTTATGCGAGAGGATCTTATTCCTATGGTTAAAAACGGATACAGAGTTGCCCTCCTTTGCGCCAATCCCACAGAAGCCAAAAACCTTGCCGCAGAGCTTTGCGACGAGGGGATTTCAGCCGGAATCTGCGAAAGCGAAACAGGCTACTACGGCGAAAAAAAGCGAACATATCCCGTTGCCATCCTGCATGGCGAAAGCCTTGCAGGCTTTGAAATGTTCGGTGAAAAATTCGCCATCCTCGACTTTTCAGGAAGTATTTTCGCCTCAGGCGCAAAGAGAAAGATCAGAAAAAGCAAATCAAAGGGCAAGAAAACAAAGGAGATCCTTTCTTATAGCGACTTAGCCGAGGGCGATTATATCGTTCACGAGGCATACGGCATCGGTCAGTTTTTGGGAATTGAAAATATGGTCATCGACGGCATGAGCCGCGATTACGTTAAGATTAAATACGCCGGAACAGACCAGCTGTTTCTTCCTGTTGATCAGCTTGATCTTGTTTCAAAATATATCGGCGCAGGCTCTGACACAAACAACGTTAAGCTTTCAAAAATGGGCGGCGCCGATTGGCATCGCGCAAAGCGCAAGGCAAGCGCCGCAGCTAAGGAAATGGCAGCTCAGCTTATACAGCTTTATGCCGCAAGAAGACGAACAAAGGGCTTTGCCTTCTCGGGCGACGACGATATGAGCCGCCAGTTTGCTGATGCTTTTGAATACGAGGAAACCGACAGTCAGCTTCAGGCAATTGAGGATATCTATTCCGATATGGAAAAGGAATATCCCATGGACAGAATCCTCTGCGGCGACGTTGGCTACGGAAAAACAGAGGTTGCCCTGCGCGCCGCATTCAAGGCTGTCAACGACGGAAAACAGGTTGCAATACTTGTTCCCACAACGATTCTCGCTCTTCAGCATTTCAGAACAGCCATCAGCCGCTTCAGAGGCTTCCCCGTTTCAATCGATATGCTCTCCCGCTTCCGCACAAAGAAGCAGCAGGATCTTTCTCTTCGCAAGCTTGCAAGAGGCGAAACCGATATTATAATCGGAACACATCGTATCATTTCAAAGGACATCGCCTTCCACGATCTTGGTCTCGTTATCATCGACGAGGAGCAGCGCTTCGGCGTTGCCCAAAAGGAGCGCCTGAAGGAAATTGCAATAGGCGCTGATATGCTGACC
Source organism: Candidatus Avispirillum sp. (assembly GCA_045656825.1). Classification (GTDB taxonomy): domain Bacteria; phylum Bacillota; class Clostridia; order Oscillospirales; family CAG-272; genus Avispirillum. The sequence goes on along the minus strand of JAZORY010000012.1, from coordinate 6,519 downwards.
TTGTCCGCAACCCCCATTCCGCGAACTCTCAATATGGCAATGGGCGGAATCCTTGATATGAGCGTTCTCGATGACGTTCCGGGGCTTCGCTCTCCTGTTCAGACCTACGTTTGTGAGCACGACGACGAAATGATCGTTGAAGCGATCAACCGCGAATTGCGCCGCGGAGGCCAGGTGTTCTATCTCAATAACGACGTTGAATATCTGTACACCCTTGCAGGAAAGCTCTCCAAAGCGCTTCCCGAGGCAAGAATAGCCATCGCCCACGGTAAGCTTGACCGCGAGGATCTTGAGGATATCTGGGCTGAAATGACACGTGGCGAAATTGATATCCTCGTTTGCACAACCATTATCGAAACGGGAGTTGATATTCCCAATGCCAACACCCTTATTATAGAAAACGCCGACCGATTCGGTCTTTCTCAGCTCCATCAGATCAGAGGACGAGTTGGCCGCTCCAGCCGCCGAGCATACGCTTATTTAACCTATCCGAAAATGAAGCAGCTGACGGAAATCGCCGACAAGCGACTTCAGGCTCTTCGCGAATACGCTGCCTTTGGCGCAGGCTTCAAGATCGCTATGCGCGACCTTGAAATAAGAGGCGCAGGAAATCTTCTGGGCAGCGAGCAGCACGGAAATATGGAAAGCGTTGGATACGATATGTACGTCAAGCTCCTTGAAGAAGCTGTCCTTGAGGAAAAGGGCATAGAAAAGAAGCCGAAGGCTGAATGTGGAGTTTCCGTTCGAGCAGACGCCCATATTCCCAAGAGCTATATAAAGGATCAGGCACAGCGAATGGAAATGTATCGCAAAATAGCAAGAATCCGCGACGACGACGACTTCTCGGATATGATAGACGAGCTTTGCGACCGCTATGGCGAGCCCCCAAGAGCCGCTTATACACTCTGCCGAATCGCATTGGTCCGCGGGCTTGGTATCGCCGCTTGCTTTGACAAGATCGAGGAGCGCGACAAGGAGATTATGTTCACGGGTCAAAATCCCCACCTCACCGCAGTTCAGGCCCTTGCCAATAAATATCCCGGCAGCGTCCGTATGACTTTGGGAGCAGCCCCCGTCGTTGTGGTTAAAAAGCAAAAGGGCAAGCAAACGGTTGACCTTATTTGCGAATTGTTAACCGAATATATACAAATATCTTCATCTATGATGTAGAAATCAATCGAATTATAGTATATAATTAACGTGGATTAATTTATAGCTAAGGATAAATTATATGAAAATATTAAAAGCAATTGCTTCTATTCTTCTTTGCGGCTGCCTTCTTGCATCCTGCACAGGAGACTCAAGCAACGTGGTGATGTCCGCCGAGGGCACTCAGAGCGCCGATATCACCGCTAATATGTATCATTACTGGGCAAGCACCAGCAAGGCTAATTTTATGAATTCTTATTCTGACCTCACGGACACGGAGGAATTCTGGCAGAGCGAATATACAGATGGCCAGACCTATGCCCAGTATTTTGACAGCCTGGTGCTTGAGGATATAAAAACAACCGCTGTTTGTCTCTCTCTTTATAACGAAATGCGACTTTCTCTGACAGAATCTCAGAAAACGGCAATAGATAAAAATATAGAGGGCTATCTCACAGAATATGCAGACGGAAATAAAAACGTTCTCAACAAAGCTCTCTCTGTTTTCGGAGCAAATATGTCCATTCTGAAAGAAATCAAGGAAGCAGAGGCAAAAAGAACTCTCGTTTTCGATTTCCTTTATTCCGAGGGCGGCGAAAAGGAGCTTTCTTACGCCGACTACGAGAAATATTATCAGGAAAATTATTATCACTTCCAAGTGATATACATCAACAATAAGTTTGAATACGAAACAGACGATGACGGCAAATACGTAACTAATTCCGACGGCACCTACGTGTCCCACGCGCTCTCAGGCGAAGCGCTTGATAAAAAGAACAGTGATATAAAGGCAGTGAAGGACGGACTTGCAAAAGGCGAGGACTTTAACTCCCTCTATAATACGTACTCAGAGCAGAAATCCTATGCAAACGGATATTATTTCACAGCCTCCGATTCATATTCAAATGCAATCTTTTATTATCTTATCGCGGATATAGCCAAAATCGAAATCGGAGAAACAACCGTTTCCGAATATGACTCAGGCACGTATATTATGAAGCGCCTCCCTCTTGACGAGGGTGCTTGGAGCAACACCGTAAACAAAGACTTTTTCAATTCCTTTGAAACGCTTGCAACTAATGCAGCTTTCCGAGAATTCGTATCCCAGCAGTTTGAGCGCTTGACAATCGACACCGAGCTTATTTCAAATTATTCTATTGCAAAGATAAAGGCTAACAACCTGTTTTAAGGTTATAAAAAGGATCGGTTATAAATGAGTAATAACGATATCAAAAGCATAAAATCCAAGCTTCAAACCTCAATCAATAAGGCGGAGGAGGCAAAGAAGGTTTCGGTCGAAGCCAAGGCGGTCAGAGATATAGAACGCCGAAAATTTGAAGAAGAGGTCAGGATAAAGGAAGAAGAGCGTCAAAAGCGCGAAGCGGCATTAGCCGCAGAGGCGCGCAGACGAAAGCAGATAATGCTTGCCCGTCAGGCTCGTCTTGCCGAGGAAGCGCGTCTCCGCGAGGAAGAAAGGCTTCGCGAGGAGGCCCGTCTTGCTGAGGAAGCACGTCTCCGCGAGGAAGAAAGGCTTCGCGAGGAGGCTCGTCTTGCCGAAGAAGCACGGCTCCGCGAGGAAGAGCGACTTCGCGAGGAGGCCCGTCTTGCCGAAGAAGCACGTCTACGCGAGGAAGAAAGACTTCGCGAAGAAGAACGCCTTAAGAAAGAGGCTCTTCTTGCCGAAAAGGCTCGCCTTAAGGAAGAAGCAAGGCTGAAAAAAGAAGCCGAAAAGGCTGAAAAAGATAAACAAAAAGAAGAGGAACGCCTCAAAAAAGAGGCTGAAAATGCCGAAAAAGCAAAGCTTCGCGAAGAAGCTAAGCTTAAAAAGCAGGCAGAGGACGCCGAAAAAGCTCGCCTCAAGGAAGAGACACAGCTGAAAAAAGAAGCAGAGGATGCTGACAAGGCAAAGCTTAAAGAAGAGCAGCGTCTCAAAAAAGAAGCAGAAAAGGCTGAAAAGACTAAGCTAAAAAAAGAAGCTAAAATAAAAAAAGAGGCTGAAAAGGCTGAGGCTGATATTGCAAAGGCTGAGGAAAGCCCCAAGGAAGCAGAAAACATCGCTGCTTCCAAAGAGCCCGCATCAGAGGATAAGGGAAAAATCGAATCTATTGCAGATATCCTCGCCCCCATCACTCCCGAGGAGTTTGAGCGCTCCATTGAGGAATACGGCGAAAAATCCGCATCAAAATCAAGCGGATCCTTTGTTTCCAAAAAGGAAAACATAATCCAGCTTTCTATGATCGCTGTTTTTGCAATCATCTTCATAAGCTGTGCCGTGTGGCTCATAAGCGATATTCAGGGAAAAATCAAGGGCGACGAAATGTATGAGCAAACCTCAGACAAATTTGACGCTTTTATCCCCGGCGAAGAGGGCTCCCAGTCCAATAAGCTCTATTCCGCCATGCTGTTCCCCCAGTCTGATTCCCCTATGCAAACTCTCTACGACCGTCTTTCCAGCGGAAGCACCGATTATAGCGAGGGCGCAAACGAATATTCCGAGCAGCTGATGAACATCCGCGCATCCATCTCCTCTCTCAAAGAGGTTAACTCCGACGTTTACGGCTGGATCTACGTTGAGGGAACAAAGATCAACTACCCCATCCTGCGCGGACAGGATAACACTTATTATCTGGATCGCTTCTACACAAAGGAATATCTTGCAATCGGCTCCATCTTTGCGGACTTCTCCACAAAGGACAAGCTGACAGATAACAGAAACACAGTTTTGTACGGACACAACGTTACAACGGGAGCTATGTTCCACGACGTTACAACGTTTCTTCAGAAGGACGTTTTCGAATCAAAGCTCATATACGTTTATACAATGGACGGAATTTATATCTTCAAGCCCTACTCCGTTTACCAGACCACCGCTGACGTTTTCTATTTCAAGACAACGTTTAACAGCGACGAGGAGTTTGTGAGCTTCGGAAATAACGTTGCAAGAATGAGTAAGCACCATTCCGACGTTGTTATCGAAAGCGACGATATTATTCTCACGCTGTCCACCTGTACAAACGGCGGCGCAAGAGACGAAAGATATGCTCTGCACGCCGTCCTCATCGAAACGATCAATTAAGAAAGGTCTTTTATGAGTATTCCAAAAAACCTTATATGCCCTCTGTGCGCTTCCCCTCTCACAAAAGATGAACGAAGCCTCAGATGCGGCGGCGAAAAAGTTCATTGCTATGATATGGCGGCTTCCGGCTACGTTAACCTGCTGCCCCCCGGCAAAATGAATAATGCCAAAACAGGAGACGGCAAGGAAATGCTCCGCGCAAGAGTTAATTTTCTCTCGGGCGGATATTACGATATCATCTCAAACACAGTTGCGGAGCTTATTGCGGACAAAATACAAAAGGATAGCATAACCGTGCTTGATGCAGGCTGCGGAGAGGGATACCATCTTTGCAATATAGCATCCGGGCTCAGCGAAGGCAAAAAGGTTCGCGCCATTGGAATCGACGCCTCAAAGCACGGAGCCGATATGGGAGCAAAGACTGCAAGATTCAAAAAGCTTCCCGCATTCTTTGCCGCAGGAAATATTTTTTCCATGCCCATAGCAGATCATAGCTGCGATGCGGTTGTCAGTATGTTTGCGCCCATTCCCGCAGCAGAAGCACAACGCGTGCTTGCAGACGACGGAATACTCGTTGTTGTTGCCTCAGGCGTTCATCACCTCTGGGAAATGCGAAGCATTATCTACGACGAACCCAGAGAAAACAACAAAGGCATCAAATGCCCCGAGGGATTTGTTCTGGCAGAGGAAAAAATCGTTTCAACAAAGGCAAAGCTTCCCAATAACGAAACTATTATGAATCTCTTTACAATGACTCCCTTTTATCACCGTTGCCCCAAGGACGGAAGAGAAAAGTTGGAGAAAACGGAAAGCCTTGAAATAACAGTTGAAGCAGTTATTCACGTATATAAAAAAGCGTAAACATCTGTCGGAAAACCTACGGTTTCCCCGACAATAGCTTTGTGTGCTCGCGCCTCGCGCCAATTCGCTAACGCTCTGACACTCGCAAAGCTGTAAGGTGTAGGCTCGGTCGCTTTTCCCAAAGCTTCCGTCGACTACGTTAATTTCATAAAAAAAGCGTAACTTTTCAAAGTTACGCTTTTTTGTTTGGTTATATAAGAGATAAACGATGATTTGTAGCAGTATAAAAAATATTTATATTGGTAGGGGACGGCGCCCTCGACGTCCCGTTTTCAATGCAAACAAACTTTTAGTTCGTGTCGATTATAACCTTAAAATAACACCTCTGCAGATAGCCTTATCAAATGATATATAACCTACATCATTCTTTTCGGGACGTCGAAGGCGCCGTCCCCTACCGCTATCGATTTCGCCAAACGATGATTTAACTATTAACTACATTTAACTTTATGGGGCGTTCTCTGAACGCCCCATAAAAACGTATGATTGTGTTAATGACGGCGGGAGAGGGCTCCCGCCCTACGGAAACAATCCGTTCTGCGCTTGCTCACATCACCGTGCCGCCGCCAAGAACTGTATCTCCATCGTAGAAAACAACCGCCTGACCGGGAGTTGCCGCTCTCTGCGGCTCATCAAAGGTTACACGGACTCTGTCCTCGCCTACAACCTCAATTGTGGCAGGCTGCTCTTTGTGCTTATATCGGATTTTGGCAAGAGCTCTGATAGGTCCGTCAGGCTTTTCAATTGCCATCCAGTTGATATCCTTTGCCTCAAGCTCTCTCACAAAAAGATCCTCGTTTGAGCCAAGAATGATGCGGTTGTTCTCCGCATCCTTTTCAAGCACGTAAAGAGGGATGTGGATCCCAAGCCCCAGCTTTTTATGCTGGCCTATGGTATATCTGATTATACCCTTATGGCGCCCCATCACCTTGCCGTCGCGAAGCACGAAATCACCCTCGGGGGTGGTAGTCCCAAGAGTGCGCTCAATAAAGCCAACGTAGTCTCCGTCGGGAACAAAGCATATATCCTGGCTTTCCTTCTTCTCGGCATTCTTAAGAGAAGCCTCCAGCGCCAGCTCTCTAACCTCTGCCTTTTCCATATTGCCAAGAGGCAAAATAAGACGGCTGAGAATGTCCTGAGTTAAATTATAAAGCACGTAGCTCTGGTCCTTGCGCTCGTCTGCACCCTTTTTTATTGCATAGCGATCGCCATATTTTTCAACTATTGCATAATGGCCCGTTGCAATATAGTCAGCTCCGATCTCTTTTGCATAGTCGGCAAAAAGACCGAACTTCAGCTTTTTATTGCAAACAATACAAGGGTTGGGGGTTTCACCCCTGAGATATGAGGCGATAAACTCGTCCATAACCTCTTTTTTGAATTGCTCTCTCACGTCAAGCACAGAAAACTCCATACCGAGAGTTTCTGCCACA
>JAZORY010000011.1:0-5248 GCA_045656825.1 Candidatus Avispirillum sp. | reverse complement strand
CGCACATCGCAATACACACAGCCGCCGAAATGATTTTTTTGGTTTTAGACATAAAGACCTACTGAAACAGATTGAAATTATTTGTTATAAGGAATTTTAACCACTGCCTTCTTAACCTTGGCAGCATTATACTTAAGACCGGGACGATGTGCATCGTGAGGAGCAAAATATGCAAAGGAGCCGGGGAGCGCGTAAATGCTTGTGATGCTGTCTGTTACAGAATCCATAAACATAAAGTCGTCCTCTTCGTCGTAAACGCCGCCCTCACACTCGAGCGTGGACTTGCAATCCATCTTTTCATCACCACAAAGAACAATCTGAAGATCGGCATACTTGCGGTGAACCTCCCACTTATCACCTGCAGCATAGGGCTCGTATTCACTGATATTGATCTTAACACCGGGGCAAACCTCATAGGAGCCTTCCTCAAAGGCTGCAACGTCGTTATTTGCAAGAAATTCTGCAATCTGCTTGAATTCGGGCACGATTGCTTCGTAAAGGTGGAGATGTTCGATTTTATCAACGATCATTGTTTTATACCTCACTTGTTTTTTCTTCATTATAGCACCATATTTGTCAAAATGCAAATTATAATTTGATGCTGTACACATAAAAATCCCCTGTCGGTGAATTACGCCGACAGGGGAAGATTTAATTATTGCCGTAATATTCGTCAAGAACTGACAAGCGCTCTATACAGAACTTATACAGATTCTCATGAGAGTCCTTGCCATAATAATAGTTGAACCATTTTGCCGTATCTCTCTTAAAAGCGCCGCTTTCGTTTACAAAGCTCAGGCTTTCATCAATTATGCCTTTGATGACCTCTTCCGTATAAACGGTTGATCTGAGCTCCTTCCATCTGGCAGCAACCAGCTCATCAAGATCGGAATACTTTTCCTGCATTGTCGGATATTCATAACGCTGAACAATTTTATTCATGCTGATATCATAATCATATGCAAAATTATCTATCCACGTTATACCAAATGCCGTGTCCGTATCCCAGGGAAGAAGCGAAACCTCATATCCGTCTCCCGTATCCCTGAGAACGTAAAACATATTCTTATATCCCTTGTTATCAGAAGCAACCAAATAGTTAACAAGGATATTCACGTCTATGAAATTATCAAGTGAAACTTCAAAGAAGCTGCCGTTTTTAACCATTCCTGAAAGTATCTCGTAAGTTTCATCCGTATCATAGGGTGAATATACGATTTCGTAAGCTTCATTTGCGCTATTTGCCGTCCAAAGAGGATAGCCCTTCAACAAAATATCTTTATTTCGATCAAGCTCAAGATACTTTTCATCTATTCTGCGCTGAAGCATATAAAGGCCGTAGTATTCTCCGTTGAGAACAACCTCAACGTACTGTCCGTAGGACATATCATACTCGCTTCCTGCCTTATCAAGCAGCTGCCAAAGCTCCATTGCAATTCTTTCACGAGCCTTTGTATCATCCATGCTCAAGGAGTTCAATATCCAGTCGTCGTCCGCTCCGCCGCCAAGGAAATCAGCATCGTAATTTCCTCCGCGTTTATCTTTGAGCGACAACTTCCAGGATTTCTTACTAAGCAAAGCAGTCGTTTGTCCGCGCATATGCCATTCCACGTTGCAGGACTGAACGGTATAAGATTCACTTGCAGGATCAAATCCGCTCCACAGAGTGAGATCGCCTTTCAAAACCTCTCTTGAGCGTTCGTCCTTATGAGTTACCTCTCCGTCCAATCTCAAAACGGGAAGCGTTGTTACAACAACGTTTACCTTCTGATAATACTTATCGTACACCATATAAAGAGAAAGTGTTTTGCCTTCCTTTACAGTTGTTTCGATATCGGTAAAATTCTCGTCCTCTACGAAATAGAGAGTCTGTCCGCCCGTAGAATGAAGATGACCCTCAAGAGCATAGCCTTCCGTAAGCACGTCGCTTGACTGAGAGATATATACCGTGTTTTTAGCCACGTCTGCCGCAACCATTTCATTATTAAAGGTGAGCTTTGTTATGTCAAACTCATAGGTTTCAGAATATCCGTCAAAGTAATCCGGAGACACGATCTGTGCGCCCATACAAAAGCTTCGCTCATATTTGACGAAGAGGCATATGGCAGCAGCCATAGCCACCAGAAACAAGACCACAAAAAACGCTCTTGTTTTTCTTAAATTAAACATAATCTTAAACTCCTATGCTCTTATCGCACGATGGGGAATTCGCCGTTTACAGCCAGTCTTCCGAGATAATACTTAGAAAACGCTGTCTGACGCAGCTTTCCGATTTCAAGCTGCTTTGCTATCATATCGGGCAAAAATTCGTCGTATTTAACCTCAAGAACGTGCATCCCTCTGGGCAAAATCGGGATAAGCCCTGAAATTCTTTCATCGAAAAACGATTCGCAATCGGGGCTTGCCATTATATTTCTGTCAAAGGTGATTCGAACGTTTCCCGTGGGATGAACAAACGCAGTTCTTTCATATGCGATAACTATCTTAGGCATCATTCTGGTGCCTCGCATTTTCAGCAAAAGCTCATTGAGAGGAGCTCTGTCGCCAAAGCATAGTCCTGTTCCGTTATCTGCAATCTCATTATACTCATCACGAGTCAGATTGCAGGATCTCTTCTTGGTGAGTCCCTTTTTCTTTTCCTTGATTTCAAGGTGGATCGGGGAATCTACCGGATCATACGTACGAATACGATATTTTCTGCGGTCGTCTATGCCCGCGTCGTTCTCGTCCATACAGCTATCCCATATATCGTCGAAATACACGCTGCGTATTTCATAAAAATCGCCCACCTGATGACTGTCCATTTTCATTACAGAGCTAAGGCGCGCCTTTATAACCGCAAGATCAGAATCTGAAACCAAATATTTATTTTCTACTCGGTATTCGATAAAAATCACCTCATTACTTAGAAGCGTACGTCTCCGTCGTGAGTCATCAGATGAACAGAATTAACACCACTGAGAGAAGCAACCTTGCCAACAAGCTCCGCTTCGTTTTTAATCTGCATTTCAAAGATCCATTCAACGCCCTTCTTATTTACGTTGCGGCTACGGATCTTAACTGCCTTGGAAAATTCCTTTGCAGCTGCCACGATCTCGCCCTCAACCTCTGTGGACTCTCCGGAAACTACCATAAGGCAGGGAGCTCTCAGGCTGGGAATAAGATCAAGCAAGGACACAAGAAGTGCCGTTGCAACGGACAAAAGAATTGCAAGCTCGAAAAGGCCTGCACCAACAGTGATACCACAGCTGATGCTCCAGAAGAGATACGTCAGGTCTGCGGGCTCTTTAACTGCATTTCTGAAACGAACGATTGACAGCGCACCTACCATACCTAAGCTGATCGTCAGGTTACTGCCCATAGCAAGCATGATCGCTGCTGTGATAACGGGAAGAGTTGCAAGGGATTTATTAAATCCGCGATTGTAAAAGCCACTCTTGGTATTGATTCTGTAAACAAAATAAATAAAGAGGCCAACAACGATCGCCATAGCGAGCGTTGCGCAAACAGCACCTGTTGTAAGGTCGCCGGCATTAAATTTATCAAGCACAGAATTTTTAATTACATCAGAAAATGTCATATGTATTTCTCCGTAAATAATAAAAATTTGTTACTGTTTATAAGAGCAAGGCCACCAAAGCCGTTATTAGACATGAGCACTCTATTTTTCATAGAGTGCTCGAAAATCCTGCTATAAACGATTACTTTGTTGTCTTAGCACTCTTGAACGCTTCAGGTTCGGGAACGTCTGCAAGAGGAATATCAATTGCATTGGGGAACTCGAAGCCGTTTGCCTTGAACTCTTCATAGTTGAAATTGTCAAGCTCATCATAAGCAAGCTTATGGAACTCATAGAAATTAGGCCACCACTCGTAGCCATCGCCAAGGTTATTATAAAGGAATGCATCTGCAATAGCCTTACCCATGTTGTGTCCGATCCAGTGGCCACCCATAGCAAGAACGTTTACGTTATTGCCTGTGATAGCGCGAAGAGCTGCGGGAACACTTTCAACAACTGCTGCATGAACGTGGGGGCACTTGCTTGCTGCGATGTGAATACCCATACCTGTGCCACAGAAGATGATAGCGCGCTCAAACTCTCTTTCAGCGATCTTTGCGCCAACCTTGAGGCCGATACGATGGAACATTTCAGGATTGGGATCATCAAGGCTCTTAACGCCGATATCTGTGCATGTCCAGCCGTTAGACTCAAGATGAGCAACAACTGCATCCTTAAGAGCTACACCGGCAAAGTCTGCCGCAACAAGAACCTGCTTATCTGCTACTGTTTTCATTTTAGATAAATCCTCCATTATCTCTTTATATTTATTAAATAAATTGTATCATCATAGCCCAATTTTGTCAATAAATGCAACAAAAAAAGCAGGGCTTCTCACCCTGCTATTTTGTTTTGAATAAGGCCGAGAAAATCCTTGCCGTCGCTATCTATTTCAAGAAAAACGAAAAGCGGACCGCTCTCGCCTTTAACTCGAAGAACGTATCTGTTATCATTTTCAATATTTTTATAGAAAACGAATCTCTTGCCCTTATATTTTTCACCATCTGACACAAGGCTGACGTCCTCAACGTCATCAAGAGAGCACACAAACTCCGCCGCATATCCTCTTTTGCCCTGACGGCGATGAACATAAAGCTGAAGCCTATCGGCAGGAATAGCCTCTATGGCTGCCGACTCCATTTTCGATCTGGCTTTTATCTCATACTTGAAGCCTGTGAAATGCCATCTCACAAGAACGTATATAAACGCTCCAAGCAAAATAATTGCAACCGTCTGCATTATCCACTGCATACTCTGAGCCACAGCATTTGACAAATACACGGCTACAATAGCTAAAAAGAAAAGAACAAGACTTATATTCTGCGCTCTCTTCCCTTTCTGCTTTGGTTCATAAATCATAACTGACCTCTCAAAAGCATAAGACCGCCCTTACAGGCGGTCTACGTTTGTTTAACTTATGCTTCTTCCTTAGCGATAATCTGCTTACCCTTATATGTGCCGCAAGCGCTGCATACTCTATGAGCAAGATTGAACTCGCCACAGTTGGGGCACTTTACCATGCCGGGCATATCGAGCTTCCAAACATTGGATCTTCTCTTATCTCTACGTGCTTTGGAAACTTTTCTCTTCGGTACTGCCATGAGAACACCTCCACTAAATAATCAAAAAATTATCATACTCTAATATTATAACACTACTTTTCACTATTATCAAGTAGTTTTTTAAATA
>JAZORY010000010.1:0-12344 GCA_045656825.1 Candidatus Avispirillum sp. | reverse complement strand
TCAGGTGTTGAGTGGATGACTGAGGGATACACAGGTGCGCATCCAAGGCCTACGACAACCAATCCTGCAAGGGCGGGGAGGCTGCTTTCCAGAGGCACGGCTATCATCGCGATGCCGAGAAGAATTGCTCCTATGCCCACTCTGATCAGCGTTTTATCCTTGAATCTATCGGCGGCAAAGCCGTTTAAGAATCTTCCGAAGGTTATTCCCATATAGAAGAGGGAGGCGAAAAGTGCGGCAGTTTTTGCGTCAACCCCTCTTGCTTCAACAAGATAGCTACTAGCCCATAGTCCTGCTGTGCCCTCAATGGCGCAATAGCAGAAAAATGCCAGAAGAACGTATTTAACGCCCTTTAATTTAAGTGCGCCGCCAACTCCCAGATGAACAGCTTCGATTTCCTCTGCTTCTCCCAGGCTTTCCAGTTGCTTTTTCTTCCACTGGGGAAGGCTTATGAAAAGAACTACGGAGAGGACCACCTGAAGAACGAAAACCCATCTGTATCCCATCTGCCAGCCAAGTCCGTCAGAAAGGCAATAGCTCATAATAAAGGGGCTGATTGAGGTTCCTATCCCCCAGAAACAATGAAGCCAGCTCATATGTCTTGCGGCATAATGGAGAGCAACGAAATTATTGAGGGCGGCATCAACGGCTCCTGCTCCAAGACCGTAGGGAATTCCCCAGAGGCAGAGCTGCCAGACTGAGTCTGACAAGGAAAATCCTAGCAGCGCAACAGCTGTTGTTGCAACGCTGACTGCCGTTACAAGACCTGCTCCGAAGCGTCTTGTGAGAAAATCGGACATAAGGCTTGAGACGATCGTTCCGCCTGCGATTATCATAGCGATAACCCCTGCCATAGAAATGGGAGCGTCCATTTCAAGATGCATGACAGGCCATCCTGCGCCAAGCAGCGGGTCGGGAAGTCCAAGGCTTATAAATGAAATATATATGATTGCAAGAAGAAATGAAAACATTGGTTTCTCCTTTTTCTTTTTGATTTATTATACATCAATTTGTCGTTTTTTCAAGGAGTTGAGAGTATTCATTTCCAAAAAAATTGGGTTATGTAACCAAATCACAGAAATGGAGGAAATGGTATAGTATACTTAAAACATCAGGAGGGAATAAAACGCTTATCTCGGGTCCGCGTCTTGTAAAAACCGCGCGGATATGTTATAATGTAAAAAAAGACGTAAGGACGTAGACGAGATATGGAAAAGAAATATATTCTTGCTCTTGACGAGGGAACAACAAGTGCCCGAAGCATTCTGTTTGATCGCGATTGCAGCATCATCAGTATGTCTCAGCACGAGATTCCTCTGACATATCCTCAGCCCGGTTGGGTTGAGCAGGACCCTATGGCTATCTATGCTAACCAATATGCCAGTCTTACGGAATGTATTGCTAAAAGCGGCATTGATCCCAAGGAGATCGCAGGCGTTGGCATAACAAATCAGAGAGAAACGGCTATCGTTTGGGATAAGAAAACGGGGCGCCCTGTTTACAATGCTATTGTATGGCAATGCAGAAGAACGGCGTCTATGTGTGAAGAGCTTATTTCAGAGGGCCACAGCGACTATATTTCCGAGGCGACGGGCCTTCGTCCCGATGCTTATTTCAGCGCAACCAAGATCAAGTGGATCCTTGACAACGTGGAGGGCGCCAGAGAAAAGGCGGAGGCGGGCGAGCTTTTGTTCGGAACCGTTGACACCTGGATACTCTGGAAGCTGACTGACGGCGAGGTTCACGTAACCGATCAGACCAACGCTTCAAGAACAATGCTTTACAATATTGAGAGCGGACAGTGGGACGAGAAGCTGCTCAGTCTTCTTCAGATCCCCCGCAGCATGCTTCCCGAGGTGAGAAGCAGCAGCGAGGTGTACGGATATCTTCGCATAATGGGCGAGCGTATTCCTATTTGCGGAATTGCGGGCGACCAGCAGGCAGCGCTGTTTGGGCAGGGATGCTTCAGCGCGGGAGATATGAAAAACACCTATGGAACGGGATGCTTCCTTCTTGCAAACACGGGAAGTGAGAGAGTTCGCAGCTCTCACGGGCTTCTTACAACTATTGCCGCAACGGAAAAGGGCAGGCCTACGGAATATGCTCTTGAGGGAAGCGTTTTCGTTGCAGGCGCGGTTATGAAATGGCTTCGCGACGAGATGCGCCTCATTTCAGAATCCCGCGACAGCGAATATTTCGCTTCAAAGGTTGAATCAAGCGGCGGAGTTTACGTTGTTCCTGCATTTTCAGGTCTTGGCGCGCCTTATTGGAATATGCGCGCAAGAGGAACGATCACGGGGCTGACCGCAGGCGTTGGTGCAAATCATATTATAAGAGCCGCCCTTGAATCTATTGCATATCAGGCGGAGGACGTTATTCACGCTATGGAGGCGGACTTCGGCAGGGAGATAAATATTCTCAGGGTTGACGGCGGAGCCTCAGCCAACGATCTGCTGATGCAGTTTCAGTCGGATATTTCCGAATTAAAGGTGTTCCGTCCCAATCAGATGGAGGCAACTGCCGCAGGCGCGGCGTTTCTTGCAGGTCTTGCAGTGGGCTTCTTTGAAAGCAGAGAGGAGCTTGGCAAAAAGCTTTCCGACGGAAAAACCTTCTGTCCTCAGATGAAACGTGAGGAAAGAGAAAGGCTTCTTTCAGGCTGGCACGATGCAGTCAATGCTGCATGCAGATAAGGGGTGATCAAAATGAACGTTTTTGAAAAATCAGTTCCTTCAACCGATGGTGTTCACAGTCTTCGCGGCAAGGTGTACGTTCCCGAGGGGGATATCAAGGGATATCTTCAGATCGCACACGGAATGACGGAGCATATAGGTCGCTATGATCGCTTTATGCGCGATATGGCGGCGGAGGGCTACGTTGTTTTCGGCTACGATCATCTGGGACACGGACTGACGGCAGGCGAGGGAGAGCACGGCTTTATTGCAAGTAAGGAGGGCCACCTTCTTCTTTGCCGCGACGTAACTCAGTTTGCACGCGAGGTTGTGGGAGCGTATGGAGATGCGCCCTATTATCTTATGGGACACAGCATGGGCTCATTTATCGTCCGCCTTGCGGTTACGATGGATGCAAAGCCCGATGGGCTTATAGTTATGGGCACGGGCGGCAAAAATCCTGCGGCGGATATTGGTCTTAAGCTGATCGGCATTATTTCAAAGATATTCGGCGAAAAGCATATCTCCCGTCTTATGGATAAGATCGCATTCGGATCCTATAATAAGCGCTTCCCCGGGGAGGACGAAAAGGCGTGGCTTTCAAGCAATGCCCTGGTACGCGAAAAGTATATGGCAGACCCGTATTGCAGATTTAAGTTCACCATAAGCGCAATGGGCGACCTTGTAACCCTCAATAAAAACTCAAATCTTCAGCGAGCATTTGACGAAACACCGAGAGACCTTCCCGTTCTTCTTATTTCGGGAGAGGAGGACCCCGTTGGCGATTACGGCCGCGGAGTTATTGAAGTTCTTGAGAATTATAAGGCGGCAGGAATAAAGGCAGAGGCTGTGCTTTTCAACGGAGGGCGCCACGAAATCCTTAACGATCACACCTATGAGCACGTTTTGGGAATTATTTTAGATTTTCTGAAATAAAAAATCAAAAAAAGTGCAAGAAAAATTGCATAAGCTCTTCCATTTTCAACAATCATGTTGTATAATATTTGGAGATAGTAATACTAATAAAAATATATGTTAGGAGAAAGCCATATGAATTATATGTTCGAAGGTTGGGCCGGCTTTGAAAAAGGCAGCTGGGTCAACGAAATTGATGTAAGAAGCTTTATCAGACATAACTTCACTCCCTATGACGGAGATGAAAGCTTCCTCGTAGGCGCAACACAGTCAACAAAGGATCTGTGGGCGCAGGTTCTTGAGCTCACAAAGCAGGAAAGAGAAGCAGGCGGCGTTCTCGATATGGATACAAAGATTATTTCCACAATCACATCCCACGGTCCTGCATATCTGGACAAGGATAAGGAAACAATCGTAGGTTTCCAGACAGACAAGCCTTTCAAGCGTGCTCTTATGCCCTATGGTGGTATCCGTATGGCAGAGAAGGCTCTTTCAGATAACGGCTACGAGATCGACCCTGAAGTAAAAGAGTTCTTCGAAGTTCACAGAAAAACTCACAACGCAGGCGTTTTCGATGCATACACACCTGAAATGAGAGCTTGCCGTTCCAGCCATATCATCACAGGTCTTCCTGATGCTTACGGCCGTGGCCGTATCATCGGCGACTATCGTAGAGTAGCACTTTACGGTGTTGACAGACTTATCGAAGATAAGATGGAGCAGAAGGCAACAACACGTTCTGCAATGTATTCTCAGGTTATCCGCGCAAGAGAAGAGCTTGCAGAGCAGATCCGTGCTCTTCAGGACCTCAAGAAGATGGCAGCAAGCTACGGTTTTGATATTTCCAAGCCCGCTACAAACACAAAGGAAGCTATCCAGTGGCTCTATTTCGGCTACCTTGCAGCAGTTAAGGAGCAGAACGGTGCTGCTATGTCCCTTGGACGTACATCCACATTTATCGATATCTATGCTGAGCGCGACCTTGCAAACGGCACGTTCACAGAAGAACAGCTTCAGGAAATGGTTGACCACTTCATCATGAAGCTCCGCCTTATCAAGTTTGCTCGTACACCTGAGTACAACGCACTCTTCTCCGGCGACCCCCAGTGGGTAACAGAGTCTATCGGTGGTGTAGCAATCGACGGTCGCCACATGGTAACAAAGATGTCCTATCGTTACCTCCACACTCTTGTAAACCTTGGTGCTGCTCCCGAGCCTAACCTCACAGTACTCTGGTCTGTAAGACTTCCTGAAAACTTCAAGCGCTACTGCGCAAAGATCTCTATCGAAACATCCTCCGTTCAGTACGAGAACGACGACCTTATGAGATTCACTCACGGTGATGACTACGCTATCGCATGCTGCGTATCCTCCATGAGACTCGGTAAGGAAATGCAGTTCTTCGGCGCTAGAGCAAACCTTGCTAAGTGTCTGCTTTACGCGATCAACGGTGGTGTAGACGAAATTTCCGGCAAGCAGGTTGGTCCTGAGTTCAGACCCATCACAAGCGAATACCTTGACTATGACGAGGTTATGGCAAAGTACGACGCTATGATGAAGTGGCTTGCAGGCGTATACGTAAACACACTCAATATCATCCACTACATGCACGATAAGTACTGCTACGAGAAGATCCAGATGGCTCTTCACGACAAGAACGTTACACGTTGGTTTGCAACAGGTATCGCAGGTCTCTCCGTTGTAGCAGACTCCCTCTCCGCAATCAAGTATGCAAAGGTTAAGTGTATCCGTAACGAGCAGGGCATCGTAACAGACTACGAAGTTGAAGGCGAATTCCCCAAGTACGGTAACGATGATGACAGAGTTGACTCTATCGCTCATAATATCGTTCACATTTTCATGGAGCACGTAAGAAAGAACCACACATACCGTGGCGGTATTCCTACAACATCCATCCTTACAATCACATCCAACGTTGTATACGGTAAGAACACAGGTTCTACACCCGACGGTAGAAAGAAGGGCGAGGCGTTCGCTCCCGGTGCTAACCCCATGCACAGACGTGATACAAACGGTGCGGTTGCATCTCTTGCTTCCGTTTCCAAGCTTCCCTTCAAGGATGCACAGGACGGTATTTCCAACACATTCTCTATCATCCCCGGCGCGCTCGGTAAGGATGATCAGATCTTCGCAGGCGATATCGAAGTTGATTTCGATTGCGATAACGGTGCTTGCGGCACACCCACACTCTTCGAGGGTCTCGACGCAGACGCTGAATAATTAAAACGAATAGCTGAAATGCCGAGGAAATCGGCATTTCAGAAACGCTATATTGATTTTCGAAAGGAGAAATACAAAAATGGCAGCAACACAGAACCAGATCGATAATCTCGTTTCTCTTCTTGATGGTTACGTAACAAAGGGTGGACACCACCTCAACGTTAACGTTTTCACAAAAGAAACTCTTCTTGACGCTCAGGCTCATCCTGAGAAGTATCCCCAGCTCACAGTACGTGTAAGCGGATACGCAGTTAACTTCATCAAGCTTACAAAGGAACAGCAGGACGAGGTTATTTCAAGAACATTCCACGACAATATCTAATTGAAGATACGAAAGCCGTTCCTTTTGGAACGGCTTTCTGCCTTATTTAAGCAAACGAAAAGTCAGTAAGAGCGAAAAGAAGGAGGAGCTATATGAAGGGATATATTCATTCCAAGGAAAGCTTCGGAACAGTTGACGGACCCGGCATCAGATACGTTCTGTTTATGCAGGGATGCCCTATGAGATGCCTCTATTGCCATAATCCTGATACGTGGGAGGTTGGCGCAGGCAAGGAAATAACGGTTGACGAGGTTATGAGCGACTATCAGAAAAACAGCTCCTTCTATAAAAACGGCGGTCTCACCGTAACGGGAGGAGAGCCGCTTCTGCAGGTTGATTTTCTGACGGAATTGTTTATTGCAGCAAAGAAAAAGGGAATACACACCTGCATCGACACCTCGGGAATAACCTTTTCCGAAACCAATACGGAGTATATTAAAAAGCTTGATAAGCTTATGGAATATACCGACCTTGTTATGCTTGATATCAAGCATATCGACCCTCAGCGCCATATGGAGCTGACTAAAAAGGACAATAGCGGTATCCTTGCGTTTGCAAGATATCTTAATATAAAAAACATTCCCTTGTGGGTGCGCCACGTGGTTGTTCCCACAATAACCGACGATCCCATCTATCACGAAAGATTGGGCGAATTTCTCGGCACTCTTAAAAATCTTAAGGCGCTGGACGTTCTGCCCTATCACACTATGGGCGTCAATAAATATAATGAATTGGGGCTTGAATATCCTCTTTCCCACCTGGAGGCTCTTCCTAAGGGCGAGGCGGTGAAGGCTAAAGCCAATATTGTCAGAGGTATACAGAGGGTAAGAAAAAATCCTCCAAAATAAAGGTTTAAGTTTTATGACAGAAAATGAAGCGCTCAGACCGAGGCGCGATGTTGCGATTGATCTGATCAAGACCATCGCTATATTCGGCGTTATTATCATACACACTTATAAGGCCATAAACTCATATCCCGTGGATAGCCACATATGGCTTATAGGTAATTTCTTTGCATCAATGGCGAGAGCAAGCGTTCCGCTTTTCCTTATGTGCAGCGGAGTTTTGTTCTTGAATGAAGAAAAGGAAATATCAATAAAAAGACTTTATTCAAGGAATATGCTCAGAATTCTGACGTCCTTGTTTTTCTGGGCGGCGCTTTATAAGGTCGTCCACCTTATATTGGGCAATGCTCTCACGTGGACTAATTTCAAAGCATCAATGAAAGAGGTCCTGCTCTTTGACCACGAAACACATTTCTATTTTTTGCATATAATCCTTTTGGTTTATGCGCTTGTTCCCGTTTTGAGAGCCTTTGTGAATAACGCTCGCAAAACAGTTTTGGAATATAGCCTTATAGCCTGGTTTGTGCTGGGTATCCTGCTTCCTGCAGTCGGCGGAAAGTGGCCCCTTAATCTTATTCACGGTATTCCTCAGCAGTGGCCTCTTAATCTTGCCTATTGCTCCATTGGTTATTTTATTTTAGGTAAATATCTGAGAAAGTATCCCCTGAAGCTTTGGATGAGCATCGTGAGCGCGGTCTTTGGCTTTGCTTATACCTATGGCGCAACCATCTGGGCATCCCTTAAACTGGGATATTTCAGCGATGAGTTTATAAATGGGAACTCCCTCGGAGTTTGCTTTTTGGCAATAGGCGTTTTCGGAATCTGCTGTCGCTTTGAAGCTAAGATCGGCGAGAAATCAAAAGCGTTTCTGGAATTTATGTCCAAAGCATCATTCTGTATATATCTCGTTCATCCCTTTGCAATGTATTGCTTCTATGGACTGGGTATAAACGTGTTCATTTTGCCCGCTATCCTTTCCATCCCATTGCTTTCAGTTTTGGTGGTGGTGGTCAGCGTTGCGATCTATCTTGTGCTTTCCTGCACACCCTTTGTGAAAAAATGGCTTATATAAAAAATGCTTTCCGTAGAGAAAATCCCCTGCGGAAAGCATTTTTGGTGTTGACTCAACGCAAATTGCTTAAAAAAATAAAAAAATATCAATAATATTAAAAAATCATGTAACCAAATGCGAAACTGGTGCGTGTTAAAGAATAGGAGGGGTTGAATGAGTATATTGCATAAGAGAAATGACGACTTTGAGACAGCATACAATAATTATGCAGATGCGCTCTTCAGACTCTCACTGTCATATGTGAAAAGCAGGTCTGATGCAGAGGATATTGTGCAGGATGTGTTTGTTTCATATATCAATTCTGCTCCAAGGTTTACAGATGAGGAGCATAGAAGAGCGTGGCTTATTAGAGTCGCGGTGAACAAATGCAGAGATGCGCACCGTCGCAAAAGCGTGCGTCAAAGCGTTTCACTTGATGAGGTTGGCGATATCGCCACAGAGGAGGAATTATATGGAGAAAGTGCGCATTTGTTTGCATCTCTCCGATGCCTGCCCGAAAAATACAGGGCGGCAATAGTTCTTCATTATCTGGAGGGCTACACCGTTTCGGAAACGGCGAAAAGCCTTTCAGCTTCAGAATCTGCCGTTAAAATGAGGCTTTCCAGAGGGCGACAGATGCTGAAAAATTTACTTGAAAAGGAGGTTTGACTATGCTTGAACGTTATAAAGAATCATATAAAAGCATCACCGTAGGTGATGAGCTTAAGGGAAGGATCCTTTTTCAGGCTAAGGAAAACTTCCAAAGAAAGAGCAGAGAGCGAATCGTTGTTGCTAGAAAAACAGCCGTTGCAATTGCGGCGTGTCTTGCAATTGTGTTCGGAGTTGGTGTCAGCATTGGCGCAAGCGGCTTCCAGAAAACTCAGGTCTTCTATAACGGAGATATGATCCGCAGAAGAGAAGCCTGCGTAACAGAAGCAAGCGCAAGATCATATAACGCTGCTTGCCAGCTTGAGGCTAATAGCGGTGTTCCCCTGGAGATCAAAACAGACGTTGGCGCAAAGGTGTCCGTGTCTGATGGAGAAATTCTGGTTTACGATAGCAACTATGATAATCTTGTGTTTATCGGGAATGATTACATAACCGATAGATCTGTTCTTTTATTCTGGAATCTTTCTGAGGCAACAGAAAAAGACCCCGTGCTCACGGTTGAAAACGACTATGAGATGTCAAAGTATTCCCTCAATGAAAGCGAAGGCGGTTACGTAATAAGATTGACTGCAAAGGAAAAGAAATAAAAAGGAAGGTTTTTAACAATGAAGAAGTTTATCACACTTATGCTTGCAGCAGCAATGATACTCACACTCGCAAGCTGCGCATCCGACAAGAACGAAACAGCTGATACAACAGCAGCAGACACAACAGCAGCAGACACAACAGCTGCCGAAGAAACAGAGCCCGAGGAAACAGAGGGCGAAGCAGGCGCAACTGAGGCAACAGGCGCACTTGCAGTTGTAAACGGCATCTGGAGCACATACGCTGAGGAAGAGATGTTCCCCTGCGGCGGTGGCGACAGCGAAAACATGAACTTTGAAGGCCCTGGCGAATTCAACATCGCAAACACAGAAGAGCTTAACGGCACACTCGGTCTTCCCGAGGAGCTTGCAGGTAGCCTTGAAAGCGCAGCATCCTTCATGCATATGATGAATGCAAACACATTCACAGGCGCTTGCTACGAAGTTAAGGAAGGCACAGACGTTGCAGCTTTTGCTGAAACACTTAAGACAAACGTTCTTGCCCGTCGTTGGATGTGCGGTATTCCCGAAACATTTGTAGTTATTAACGTTGATGGTCAGTTCGTGATCAGCGCATTCGGCGCATCCGATATTATCGAAACACTTAAGACAAAGGTTGCAGGCGTATATGCAGATGCTTCCGTTGTTGTTGAAACAGCAGTAACAGAGTAATAGATAAACGATAATTTGCCGGTTAACCCGTAGGGGCGGCCATCGGCCGTCCGTTTTTGAATACATGATGGGGTTAGAAGCGGACGAGCAATGCTCGCCCCTACGATGTGTACACCGCTAAACAATAATTTACACTCCACCCACACCGCTTCGGCGGTGTTTGTAATTCAAACCAAAGGAACAAATATGTTATTTTCAGGAATAACTTTTTTATATTATTTTTTGCCCGTAGTGCTGATTTTGTATGCCCTGAGCCCGAGAAAGCTTAAAAACACAACGCTGCTTATATCAAGCCTTGTTTTCTATGGCTGGGGAGAACCGAAGTACGTGTTTTTAATGATGGCAACAATCCTTATGGGATACGTTTTCGGCATACTTATTGAAATGGCCCGCGGCAAAAAGCAGGCAAAGCTGCTTTGCTTCGTGTCGGTTATGATAAGCCTCAGCTTCCTGCTTTATTTCAAATATGCGGATTTCTTTATATCCAATTTCAACGCGGCGACTGGGCTGAGCATTCCTCTTCTGAAGATCGCGCTTCCTATCGGTATCAGCTTTTATACATTCCAGATAATCAGCTATACCATAGACGTTTACAGAGGCGAGCAGGCGCAGAAAAATCCCATCAGCCTTGGAGCATACGTAACAATGTTTCCTCAGCTGATTGCAGGTCCTATAGTACGCTACAGCGATATAGCCCGCCAGCTTAACGACCGACGCCATAGCCTTGAATATACATCTCTTGGTATACGCCGCTTTATCATAGGCCTTGCTAAGAAGATACTTATTGCAAATCAGCTTGGAGAGCTTTGTAATATTTTCAGAGCAAGTGATGAAAAGTCCGTTCTGTTTTATTGGATGTACGGCATCGCCTTTTCACTCCATATCTATTTCGACTTTTCAGGCTATTCCGATATGGCTATCGGACTTGGTAAGATTCTTGGATTTGATTTCCTTGAAAACTTCAACTATCCCTATATTTCAAAAAGCGTAACAGAATTCTGGCGCAGATGGCATATGTCCCTTGGCACCTGGTTCAGAGATTACGTGTATATCCCCCTGGGCGGCAACAGAGTAAGCCCCGGGCGCCATATATTCAATATTTTCGTTGTGTGGCTTCTCACAGGCTTCTGGCACGGAGCGTCTTGGAACTTTATCGTCTGGGGGCTTATGTTCTTCATTCTGCTTGTGGCAGAAAAGCTGCTTCTTGCAAAATGGCTGAAGAAGTCTCAGGTGATTGGACGAGTATACGTTCTCTTTGTGGTCATGATAAGCTTTATCATCTTCAACGCAGTTGATATGAAGGAAGCATTTTCCGATATAGGCGGACTTTTCGGCGCAGGTGGGGCACCCCTTGTAAGCGCTGAGGCAGTATACTATCTCAGAAGCTATCTTGTTATTTTCGTCCTTGCCATAATAGGTGCAACTCCTGTTCCCAAAAGTATTGTAATCCGTATCAACGAAAAGAGAGCAGGCAAGGTAGCTTTAGCAGTTGCCGAGCCCGTGCTGCTTCTTTTGGCGCTTGTAGTTATGAGTGCATATCTTGTGGACGGCTCATTCAACCCATTCTTATATTTCAGGTTTTAAGATATGAAAAATAAAATAATATGTGTAATAATGGCATTGTCGCTGGGCGTGTTCTCCCTGCTTTCATATTTTGCACCGAAGGACGAGTATTCTCTTTGGGAGCGCCGTCAGCTTGCCAAATTCCCAACCTTATCCGTTGAAAGCATTATGAACGCTTCTTTTATGAATAATTTCGAGGGATATGCAACGGATAATTTTCCCATGCGAAACACCTTCAGGCGAATCCGCGCACTCTTTGATAATTATGTTTTCCTTAAAAGCGACACAAACGATCTTTATATTGAAAACGGCTATATTTCAAAGATGGAGTATCCTCTGAGAGAGGAGTCAATTGAAAACGCGGCGGCAAAGCTTCAGGCAATTTGCGATAAATATCTTGATGAAAATAACCGCGTGTATTTATCCATCATCCCCGATAAAAACTATTTTATGGCAGAGAATGACCATCTCAGCTTTGATTACTCTCATTTGATAGATATGATGAAGGAAGGTCTTGAGGCGGAATATATTGATATTTTCCCGCTGCTAACCCTTGAGGATTATTATAAAACGGACACCCATTGGCGTCAGGAGGCGCTTCTTGACGTTGCAAAAAAGCTCAGCGATGCAATGGGAGCAGAGTATAGCGGTCAGTTTGATGTAAATGATTTAGAAAAGGATTTTTACGGGGTGTATTACGGTCAGGCGGCGCTTCCGCATGCGCCTGACGAGATAAAATACGTAACCTCCGACACAATTGATTCTTGTACTGTATATGATTATGAGCATAGTAAGTCTGTGGGTGTTTACGAT
>JAZORY010000009.1:0-15352 GCA_045656825.1 Candidatus Avispirillum sp. | reverse complement strand
CTCGTGGTCCAGACAGCATGGGATAACTGTTCCGTCGCAAAGAATTCCGAAATGGTCCTTGTGACCGTAGCAGAAAACGCTGTTTCCATAGTTTTCTGCCGCCATATCGGGCCAGTCAAAGCGCTCTCCGTATTCAAGATGGAGTTTGTTTCGGATGCGATATCCTCTTGTGCCTTCCTGCCATTCTCCATCAAGCTGTTTTTTCATAAGGGCAAGGGTTTCGTCGTTAAGACCGCCGTCGTGGCCGTTGTTCCACAGACGAAGAACTGTGAGAACTCCGCTTTTACTTGCCTTATCTGCAAATTCAATGCAATCGCTGATATATTTGAGATAATCCTCCTTGCTTCCGTCCTCGAAGCTGTGAACGGAGATGTTTACCTTATAAACACCTGCTGCGATCAGCTCGTCGCCCCTTTTGGAAAGAAGCGAGCCGTTTGTGGTAACAGCGGACTTAAAGCCCATCTGATTGGCTTTTTTTATAAAGTCGGGAAGAAGCGGATGGGTCAGCGGCTCACCCATAACGTGATAATAGATATAGTCGGTGATGCCGCGAAGCTTTTTAGCAACGGTTTCAAATTCTATATCTGTCATTCGTCTCTTTTCGCGCTTGTTTTTTGGGCAGAAGGAGCAGCTTTTATTGCAGATATTTGTTATTTCAACGTAAACTCTTGAATATTTCATTTCAGCGAGAGATAAATAACCAAAACGGATATATCGGCAGGGTTAACGCCTGAGATTCTTGCGGCCTGACCAAGTGTTGCGGGGCGCATTTCCTGAAGCTTTGCGGCAGCCTCGAGGCGCAGTCCCTTGATTTTTGTATAGTCGATATCTGCAGGAAGAAGCTTTGTTTCGATCTTCTTTTGCTTTTCAGCTTCAGAAATCTGGCGCTTTATGTAACCTTCGTATTTGATTTCTGTTTCAACAGTTTCGCAAACGCGTGGAGGGAGGGCTTCTCTTTCTCTGTCGCATTCTGCAAGGGCAACGTAATCAACCTCGGGGCGACGGAGAAGGTCTGCCAGCTTTGCTCCTGTTGAGATAGGAGTGCTTTTACACTTCTCAAGCATGGGATTGGCTGCTGTGGGAGAAGCGGTTGTTCTTTCCAGGCGCTCCTTTTCAGCCTCTGTCATTCTGCATCGTTCAAGAAATGCTTCATATCTTTCGTCGCTGATAAGGCCAACGTCGCGTCCCATCTGAGTGAGGCGCATATCAGCGTTATCCTGACGAAGAAGAAGACGATATTCGCTTCGGGAGGTCATGATTCTGTAAGGCTCTCTTGTTCCCTTTGTTACAAGGTCGTCAATGAGAGTTCCTGTGTAGGAGGAATATCTGGGCAAAATAAGCGAGGGCGTTCCCTTAACGTATGCTGCGGCATTGATGCCTGCAACAAGGCCCTGCGCTGCTGCCTCCTCATAGCCGGAGGAGCCGTTGAACTGACCTGCGCCGAAAAGTCCTTCAATATTCTTAAATTCAAGTGTTGCAAGAAGCTGAGTGGGGTCGCAGCAATCGTATTCGATAGCGTAAGCGTATCTCATTATCTCGGCATTTTCAAAGCCGGGGAGGCTGCGGAGCATTTTATATTGAACCTCGGCGGGAAGAGATGAAGAAAATCCCTGGAGATACATTTCGTCTGTATCAAGACCCATTGGTTCAACAAAGAGCTGATGGCGCTCCTTATCTGCAAAGCGAACAACCTTATCCTCAATGGAGGGGCAATAACGAGGGCCTGTTCCGTGAATCTGACCGCTATAAAGGGGGGAAAGATGCAGATTGTCGCGGATGATCTGATGAGTTTCGCCGTTTGTATAAACTATATGGCAGGGAATCTGATCGATGCTGTTAAGCTTCTTGGCATCGCTGCGAACGGAAAATGGGGTGATATATTCCTCGCCCTGCTGCTCCTCAAGAACGCTGAAGTCAATTGTTTTGCGATGGATTCTGGGAGGGGTTCCCGTTTTGAATCGCATCAGGCGGATTCCCATATTGGAAAGGGATTCGGAGAGAAATGCTGAGGGAAGCATACCGTCAGGTCCGCTTGCGCGTTTAACGTTACCAACGTGAGTTGTTCCGCCGGGATAAGTTCCCGTTGCGATAACAACGGCCCTTGCTGTGTGCTCACCACCGGGGGCGCTTATAACGCCGCAAACTCTCTTTTTATCTCCTGCGCTTTCGTAGAGAATTTCTGTTATCTCGCCCTGAATAATATGGAGGTTTTCAGTTTGCTCAAGGGTTGTTTTCATAAAAGCGGAATAAAATCTTCTGTCCGCCTGAACTCTTTTGGAGCGAACTGCTGCGCCCTTTCCCGTATTAAGTGTGCGGGACTGTATCGTTGCGGCATCGGCTGCATAGCCCATTTCTCCGCCGAGAGCATCTATTTCAAAAACAAGATGCCCCTTGCCCGTGCCGCCCACAGAGGGATTGCATGGCAGATTGGCAAGGCTATCGAGGCTCATTGTAAAGAGCGCGGTTTTCAGTCCGCTTCTTGCGCCTGCAAGAGCTGCTTCAACGCCTGCATGGCCTGCGCCCACAACGATTATATCGTATTCATATACTGACATATGTAAGTCCTTTTAATTAGCTTTTTTAGTGTCTTCTTTTTTATTTTCTTTTTTGTTGTCTTTATTATCCTTATCCTCGTCCTCTTCATCCTCAACAACAGCCATTTTTGTGTACAGATCCCAGCCTGTATTTTCGCTGTAAGCTGCAACAAGTCCGCTTGAGATATTGGAAACGTAGGAATATTTGAAGGGGATAACGGCGTTGCCCGCGGTGTCTATCATACCCCATGTGCCGTCTTTGTCCTGAACAGCGGCAACTCCCTCAACAAAGGCTCCGCCATATTTCAGCTCGGGTTCAACGATCCAGCTTCCCTTATAGTCCATATATCCGTAAAGGCCGTTTCTGGAAAGGAGGAGCATACCGTCGGAGTATCCTTCAAGCTTATAGCCTGCAGGGATATAAAATCTTGTTCCGTCGGGGCGGATGAGAATATCGTCGTCTGTTCCAACCATAAACATATCGTATTTAATATACTGATATCTGTCGTATGAAACGAGGCGGATTCGAAGGAGACCGTGATCGAAATAATAGCTTCCGATGGAGGAAATATCTTTAAGGAGGGGCTCTGTATAATATTCGTTTGCATTCCAGCCCAGGTCGCTTGTAAAGCTCTTGCGGGAATTAAACATAACCTTTCCATCTTCGTCAACAACCTGAATTTCGGGAGACGTTACTTCAATAGGCTCTGCTTTTTCAGCCTCAGCCTTTGAAAGATCGGGATCCTTATAGCTCCAGGTGGTATCTCGGAGAACAACAGCGTAGCCTTCTTTGTAGTCGAAAGCCTTTGTATAGGGGAATTCAAGTCCGTCAAGATATTCTGCAATCAGCTGCTGAGCTGTGGGCTTTTCATCTTCGGGGGAGGATTCCTTGTCCGCAGTGTCGGGTGTAGTTGTTTCCGGAACGGTGGTTTCGGGAGCCTTGGTTGTTTCCTTGGGTCCGGTTTCCTCATCTTCGGGCTTTTCTTCCTCGGGAAGCTCTAATTTTTCCTTAAAGAGCCAGTTTACAACGTCAACCACAGAGGTTACGGTTTGCTCCTTGCCCTTATTGGTGATTGTTTGAGTAAGGATCTTAGTTGCATATTTGAAATAGCGAGCCAGACCCTTTTCAGTGTCGTTTTCGGTTGAGATACCATAGTATGAGGGGTAATCGAAGTATAGACCTCTGTTATCCGTTGCATCGTTATAGGAGCTGCGTGTGAAGGTTTCGCCGTCCTCGTCAAGATAGTAGTAATGCTTTTTATCAACTGTGAGAGTGGCGGTGTTCAGCCAAGGGCGTTTACCCTCTTCATCGGCTTCGCCGTACACGGTGGGATATTCGATAGTTTCCTTAACCACCTGATAAAAAAGCGGGCGACCTTCGCGGTCTCTGGTGTAAGCGGGAATAAATTCCTTATCGTTATATTTGGTGAGGGCATTTCCCTTTGAGTCCAGAAGATACAGTGTTCCGCCGTCATCGAAGAGAATATATCCCATATAAAGCTCTATGGCAAGGCGCTTTTCCGTAACGGTTACGTCCTTAGTTTCGGAGATTTTTCCGTCGTCATATGAAACGATCTCCTGCTTTGTATAAGTCTTTTTTCTGAAGGAAAGCTTATCGGGAAGCTTATAGGGCGTTTCAAGCAAAGCGAAACGGGAGCCCGCCTCGTAAGGCGCATCCGTAGGAGAAAGTCCTTCCTCTTCAAGCTGACTCACTGTTGGCATAACGGTATGAGGCTTGATTTCGGGAGCTGTTGTTTCTTCAGTGGGAGCTGTGGTATCAGCTTCCTCAGGCTCTGTTTTCTCGGGGTCCTTTTTATTGGGTCTTGTTCCGTCCGGCTCTTCTTTCTTTGAGTCGGTTTCAGGAGTTTTTGTTTCCTCGGGCTCTGTGTCAGAAGGTGTGGTTTCCTCGTTTTCGTCCGCAAAGAGCTCGTCGATTGCATCATAGAAAAGAGTTGCATTATCGAGCCATGCATCAGGGCGTTTTATAAAGGAAATATCATAAACGCCGAAGTAGTAGAGAGCAAAGGCGCACAAAACGAAAGCACTTGCAACAATGGCAGGTATTCTTCGTTTTATATGAAGAAGCAGATTTTCAAAAAAGCCTTTCATTTTTATCTCCTTACTTGTGATAATGTGAGCCCTTGATTATTTCGCCTGCGCGATAAACTGCTTCATACAGCATAACTCTTGCAAGCTGATGCGGAAACGTGAGTGCCGACATAGAAAGTCGGAGCGCGGCAGCCTTTTTGACCTTATCGGAAAGGCCGTGGGATGAGCCGATAACGAAGCATATTTCGGAAACTCCGCCTGTTGCCTTATTATCGATAAATTCGGCAAGCTGAGGAGAGGATAGCTGCTTCCCTTCAACGCACATAGCCACAAGGCAGGCGCGGGGCGAAACGTTTTCCAATATCATATCTGCTTCGCGATCAAGCGTTGCCGCAATATCCTTTTCGGATGGATTTTTGGGAGTTGCGATCTCTTTCAGCTGTATCTCCGACACTTGATATGAGGCGCCCATTCTCTTTTTATATTCATCGCAGGCCTCTTTCCAATGCTTTTCGCCAAGAGCGCCCATAACTATAAATTTAATTTTAAGCATAATTATAAATCTGTTATCTCGCTGCGTCGTGCAACCTTCAGGCAAGCCTTGATATTTCCTTCCTCAAGGCAGGCGCTGACCGTGCTGAGCGCAAGCTGGGGTGTATTATTTTCAGAGCTGAGATGTGAGAGCAGAAATGCTTCTGTACCGTTTTCTGCAAGTACGCGGCAAAGGGTGCCGCATTCAACGTTTGAAAGATGGCCTGTGCGCGAAAGGATTCTCGCTTTCAGAAATTCAGGATATGGTCCTCGTCTCAGCATTGCAACGTCGTGGTTTGCTTCAAGAACGATCTGGCGGCATCCGCTGAGGTTTTCAAAGGCATCTCTTGTGGCAAAGCCCATATCCGTTGCAACTCCTGCGCGGTCGCCCTTTTCGTCTTCTATAACGTAGCCTACGTGGGCGGCGCTATCGTGAGGGAGAGTGAATGAGCGGATCGTTATATCTCCAACCTTTTCTTCAAACAGCACTCCGCGGTGGACAACTGCATTTTCAGCTGCGCTTCTTCCGCGGCACAATTCAGGTGCCGACGGTGATGTTACGTGTATGGGAATAGGGCATTTTCGCATCATAACGTCCAATGCGCTTATATGGTCCTTGTGCTCGTGAGTGATAAAGATTGCGGAAATATCTGAAAGCTCAAGGCCTTCTGAGCGAAGCCCTTCGCAAACCGCCTTGCAATTTTTGCCGCAGTCAACCAGAATGGCTGTATTTTCCGTTCTGAGAAGGGTGCAGTTCCCTGCCGAGCCTGAAAAAAGAGTTGAAACCTTTATCATTAAACTATAACTTCTCCAACAAGGTCGTAGTCAAGAGCTTCAGTTATCTTAACGGAAACGAATTCGCCTTCGTTAACGGGACGGTGAGCTGTAAACCAGATCTTGCCGTCGATTTCAGCGGCGTCTCTGTAAGTTCTTCCGAGATATGCTTCGGAAACGGGGTCAAAGCCTTCGCAGAGAACCGTCTGTGTTGTGCCAACGAACTGCTCGTTGAAGTCTCCGCTGACCTCAAGCTGATGGCGCATAAGGATATCATATCTGTCCTGCTTTGTCTGCTCTTCGATCTGATGGTCGAAATCGTATGCGGGAGTGTCCTCTTCTCTGGAGTATGTAAATGCACCGAAGCGCTCGAATTTTGCTTCTTTAACGAATTCGCAAAGCTCTGTGAAATCTTCCTCAGTTTCTCCGGGGAAGCCAACGATGGCTGTTGTGCGGATAACGATTCCGGGAACGCCCTCGCGGAGTCTACGGATAGCATCGCGAACGCAGGCGCCGTCGCCGTGGCGGTTCATAGCAGAGAGCATATGATCGCTGATATGCTGAATGGGAAGGTCGATATATTTAACGATTCTGTCGTTATCTCTTATTTCTGCAATAAGCTCGTCTGTGATCTTATCGGGATAGCAATAGAGGATTCTGATCCAGGGAATATTTGTTTCCTCTGTGATAGCGCGAAGAAGCTTGGGGAGCATAAGCTCGCCGTAGTTATCGCGGCCGTAAGCAGTTGTGTCCTGAGCAATAACAACAATCTCCTTGATGCCCATGGCATCAAGATCCTTGGCTTCTTTAACGCAGTCCTCAATAGTACGGGAACGAAGTCCGCCGCGGATGGAGGGGATGGCGCAATAGGTGCATCTGTTATCGCAGCCTTCGCTGACCTTAAGGTAAGCAAAGGTTTCGCCTGTTGTGATGATTCTGTCTCCACCCAAGGGACAAGCATCCTTTTCGGGAAGAGCGATATATTTTTCGCTTCCGAAGAGTGCGGAATCAACCGCATCTGTGATCTTATCAAGAGCACCGATGCCGATGATGGCATCTATCTCGGGCATTTCTTCTACAAGCTGCTCTCTGTATCTTTCGGAAAGGCATCCTGTAACGATAAGCGCCTGAAGCTTTCCGTTTTCCTTGAGCCAAGCGATATCAAGAATATTATCAATAGCCTCCTGCTTTGCGCTTTCAATAAAGCCGCAGGTATTTATAACAACGGCATCTGCTTCAGTTTCTTCAGCTGTGATCTCATAGCCTGCGCTCATGAGAGTGTGAAGCATAACCTCGGTGTCGCACTGGTTCTTGGGGCACCCAAGGCTGATAAAGCCAACCTTTTTCTTAGATCTCATTTTCTTGTTCATTTTTGTATTCCTCAAAAATAAATTAAATTTCGTTTTCCTCTGCTTCGCGCAGCGCACGAAGGGCATCGCCTGCCGAAAAGCCTTGACGGACAAGAGCGGCAACTCTTTTCTCGGTTTCTTTTCTGTCGGAGGCAGGCGTTTTATATTTTTTCTTTATATGTTCTTTTAATATTTCGTAGTATTCCTCGTCGGAAACAGCTTCAACAGCGTGCTTTACGGCGAATTTGCCATATCCCTTTTGGATAAGCTCGGTGTATATTCGTTTTTTGCCGCGGAGCTTCGTTTTAGCAAGATATTCTGCAAGGCGAGCTGCCTGCTCCGCCTCTCTGATATATCCTCGCTCCTCCATATATTTGGCGGCGGCAAGTGCTGTTTCGCGGTCAATTCCCTTATCGGTCAGCTTTTTCTGAAGTCTTGAAACGCTGTAATCCCCTGCGGCAAGAATATCTGCCGCCTTATATACGGCGATTCTTAATTTGTGTGCATCCTCAAGATGAGAAAAAGCAACCTCGTCTATATCTGATCCTTTTGAAAGCCCCAGGTCGCGGATGATCTTCGCTCCAACGTAAAAAACAACGTTTTCTTCGGATATATCGTCGCTCATAAGCTCAACGCCCATTCCGCGGCGGCTTTCAAAGATGTCTTTTATAAAATATGTTTTCATTCTTCAATAATTTTTCCGCCTGAGGCAGTTATGAATTTCACGTTGTCGCCCTTAAAGTGGTCGTCCTCGCAGGAGGTTACGATGATCTGGCGGTCGCGGAGGCATCCAAGGATATAGCCTCGGCGATTGCGGTCAAGCTCGCTTAAAACATCGTCCAAAAGAAAAACGGGAAATTCGCCCGTAGCGGCCTTGGAAAGCTCGCCCTCTGCCAGCTTCATAGACAGAGCAAGTGATCTTCTCTGTCCCTGAGAAGCATAAAGGCGGGCATCCTTCTGGTTGATTTTAATTGCGATATCATCGCGGTGAACTCCGTGAGAGTTTACTGTATATTTGATATCCTTTTCAAGAGAGGACATAACAGAGTCGAAAAGCAGCTTTTCGCCTTCTCTTATGATTTCGTCGTAGGTCATATCAGCTTCAATTCCGTCGCTTTTATAGGAAAGCTGAGGCATTTCCCTGCCGTCTGTCATTTCGGTGAAGAATTTTGAAAGAGAGTTGGATAGTCCGTTTACGTATTCCCATCGTCTTGCGGCGATTCTTGCGCCTGACTTTGCAAGCTGGTCTGCATAGATCTCCCACATATAGCTATCAATCTTTTTTCCTGAGGCAGCCTCTCGGAGAAGAGCTGTTCTCTGTCCCAGTGCTCTGTTATATGCAGAAAGGCTATCAATGTAGGCAGGATAGAGCTGGGAAAGAGCTATATCAAGAAAGCTACGGCGAAGGGATGGGCCTCCGTCGACCAACGTAAGATGTGCAGGACAAAAAAGAACGGCACGAAAGGTTCCTATCATTTCCTTCAGGGAGGATAGCTTTGCTCCGTTTCGCGTGATGATCTTTTTGCCTTGGGACGGGATAGCTGCTGTGAGAGTGGAAACTCTCTCGCTGTCATCACGGGTGAAATCAAGGGAGAGGTTCGCCTCTGATTCTCCGAAGCGAATCAATTCCTTGTCCTTTGAAGCGCGAAAAGAACGCCCGCGGGCAAAGAAATAGATGCCCTCGAGCATATTTGATTTTCCCTGAGCGTTTTCTCCGCGGATAACGTTTACCCCCGGAGAAAGCGTCAGCGTTTCATTTTCAATATTTCTGAAATTGTTATAAGTAATCTTTTTGCAGATCAAGGCGCTTCACCTGTGGATTTTATAATTTATTCGTCAAGATCAAGTCCCATGAGGTCGATTTCGAGATCGTCATCATCCTCGGGCATATCAAATTCTTCTTCAAGATTTGCCGTCATAGCCGCCTTGATCTTTGCTTCGATCTCGGCTGCAAGCTCGGGATTATTTTCAATTGTTGCGCGGGCATTGTCCTTACCCTGACCGAGACGCTCGCCCTCGTAATAGAACCATGAGCCGCTCTTCTCGATAACCTTTGTTTCAACGCCCATATCAACCATTTCGCTCATCTTGGAAATTCCCTTACCGAAGAGAATATCGAATTCTGCAACCTTAAAGGGAGGAGCAACCTTGTTTTTAACAACCTTACACTTAACTCTGTTACCGTAAGGCTCGCTGCCCGCTTTAAGAACCTCAGTTTTTCTGATATCAAGGCGAACGGAAGCGTAGAACTTAAGCGCACGGCCGCCCGTTGTTGTTTCGGGGTTGCCATACATAACGCCAACCTTTTCACGAAGCTGGTTGATGAAGATAACGATACAGTTTGTCTTATTGATGGTTGCGGAGAGCTTACGAAGAGCCTGGCTCATGAGACGAGCCTGAAGACCAACGTGGGAGGAGCCCATATTGCCTTCAATCTCCTGCTGAGGAACGAGAGCCGCAACTGAGTCGATAACGATGATGTCGATAGCGCCTGAGCGAACGAGAGCCTCGCAAACCTCAAGTGCCTGCTCGCCGGAATCGGGCTGAGAAACGAGAAGTTCGTCGATATTAACGCCAAGATTCTTTGCATATGCAGGGTCAAGAGCGTGCTCAGCATCGATATAAGCTGCCTCGCCGCCAAGTTTCTGAACCTCTGCAACAGCGTGGAGGGCGATAGTTGTTTTACCTGAGGATTCGGGACCGTAGATCTCAACGATACGTCCGCGGGGGAAGCCGCCAACGCCGAGAGCAAGGTCAAGTCCGATGGAGCCTGTGGAAACAACGGAAACGTTCATTTCGGGACTTTCGCCCATCTTGATGATAGTTCCCTTTCCGTAAGCCTTTTCTATCTGAGAAATAGCGGTAGCAAGGGCTTTTTTCTTGTTTTCAGCGCCCGTATCCTCTGCTGCCGCAACAGTGATTTTTTTCTTTGCTGCCATAATTTTATATTGCCTTTCGTTATAGTGAAATGTTTATAAATATACATAGTAATTATATAACAAATCCCCTTTTTAGTCAAGCGAAATTCCTTGGAAATAGCAAGAAAAAGAACAAATGTTTTGCGGCGTTTGAGGCGCAAAAAAGGGACTGCAAATGCAGTCCCTGATTGTTTCCGTTATAGCTCTATTTTAATATATATGAACGGCTTTCGCCACGGAAATTTGTGAGCCTTAACTCACCTTTTTACTTTGCGTAATCAACAGCGCGGCTTTCTCTGATGATATTAACCTTGATCTGTCCGGGATATTCAAGCTCTTCCTCGATCTTCTTAACGATATCACGAGCAACGAAGGGCATCTTATCGTCTGTGATGATCTCAGGCTTAACCATAATACGAACCTCACGGCCTGCCTGAATTGCAAAGGATTTTTCAACACCCTCAAAGCTCTTAGCGATTTCTTCAAGCTTTGTGAGTCTCTTAATGTAATTTTCAAGATTTTCGCGTCTTGCGCCGGGTCTTGCTGCAGAGATTGCATCTGCTGCCTGAACGATCATAGCGATGATTGTCTGAGGCTCAACGTCGCCGTGGTGCGCTTCGATCGCGTGGAGAACTTCCTTGCCCTCCTTATACTTTCTCGCTGTGTCAACACCGAGCTGAACGTGGGATCCCTCAAGCTCTGCTGTCAGTGCCTTACCGATATCGTGGAGAAGACCTGCGCGCTTAGCAAGTGTGCTGTCAACGCCAAGCTCGTCCGCAATAATACCGGAGAGAAGGGAAACCTCGATAGAGTGGCGGAGAACGTTCTGGCCATAGCTTGTTCTGTACTTCAGGCGACCGAGAAGCTTAACAAGCTCGTTGTTGAGACCATGGATACCTGTTTCGAACGTTGCGGCGTCTCCCGCCTTCTTGATTGAAACCTCAACCTCGTGGCGAGCCTTTTCAACCATTTCTTCGATTCTTGTGGGATGGATTCTACCGTCGGAGATGAGCTTTTCAAGAGCAAGTCTTGCAACCTCTCGTCTGATAGGATCAAAGCTGGAAATTGTGATTGCTTCAGGTGTGTCGTCGATAATAAGATCAACGCCTGTAAGTGTTTCGATTGTGCGGATGTTTCTACCCTCACGACCGATGATGCGTCCCTTCATATCTTCGCTGGGGAGAGATACTGTGGAAACTGTGATTTCGGCAACGTGGTCTGCTGCGCAGCGCTGGATTGCAAGGGAGATAATATTTCTCGCCTTATCGTCAGCTGCATCCTTGAATTCTTCTTCAAGCTCAACCATTCTCTTTGCCTGCTCGTGACGAACCTCATCAACCATATCGTCGATAAGCTTCTGTCTTGCCTGCTCTGCTGTCATACCGGATATACGCTGAAGCGCCATTCTTGCTTCAGTTTTAAGATTCTGCAGCTCTTCCTTTGTTTCGTCGTTTTCCTGAATCTTCTTCTGGAGAACTTCGTCCTTCTTTTCAAGAGCTTCTGTCTTCTTATCCAGATTTTCTTCCTTCTGCTGAACTCGGCGTTCCTGTCTTGAGAGCTCGCTACGGCGTTCTTTGATTTCCTGTTCGAATTCGTTCTTACTTCTGAGCATTTCTTCTTTTGCTTCAATAAGAACTTCCTTCTTTGCTGCTGCCGCATCAGCTTTCGCCTGGTTCAGACCGTCTGCAATAATCTTTTTAGCCTGGAGCTCTGCGCTTCCGATAGCCGCCTCGGCAACTTTCTTGCGGTATGCGATTCCGCAGGGAAGACCGATAATAACGCCCACGATAAGTGCGAGTGCCCCTGTTATTACATATGGTAGCATGCAATACCTCCTTATCTTTATAAATTAAAATGATTAAAAGCATATTTAACCATATCCCCGGAGATACCGCCCGACTTATATTATTAAATTTTCAATTATGCAATTCAATCTATATAAATCCGACAGTTTGGTGCCGGAGTATGAGCATACACATACGATTATTTTATAACAATTATTAATTTATGTCAATAGAATTTCAAAAAACGCCCCTTTGTTATGCGTATTTTTTTGCACTTTTACTATATTTTTTGAACAAAAAAGTGATTTGGAGCTTGTCGTATTTTGTAGATTAAGAAAATTCTGTAAAGCTTGATGCAGGGGGAGCTTTTTGTGCGACAAAGCCCGTAAACGATCATTTTTTGCAATCGAAAAAATATAGCCCTACGTAGAGCTATGCGATTTTTGGCGAAAAATGTATTGCTTGGGCACATCTCGCTGTCGCAAAGCGGCGAAGCAGCTATATTTAGAGGGCATCGGCTCGATGCTTGGTCTTATTGAAAAATCACCTGAAAAAACGACAGATTTCTCTTAATCTACGCGAGGGGGTTCACCTTATAATCAACCCACAAATAAAAGCCGCGAAACGAGCTTTTCTACAATTGGAGTTGGCATTTATGGCAGTTTTAAGAAAACAAAAAAGAGAGCCTTTTGTAACAAAGCTCTCTATCAAGCATCTCGCGGGAGATATTATTTTGCTTTATCGTTTAACGGAAGAGAAGATATCCTATTGCGGCCGAGCATATTCAAGCGTTTATTCCATTTCCGTTACCAAAATAGATTGCGGCGGAAGAAGACGCGAGGTCAGCCGTATTTATGATATATCAAGAAGCGAATCCGAGGCGCTTCGTCTTTTCAGGCTTATCAGCCGCGGAAGAGTTACTCCTTGTTGTCTGCACGAGATATTTGAGGAGCTGACCTGTTAACCCTCGATATACCGTTCGTAATAAAAGAGATACTGCTGAGCTATTCCTGCAACGTCTCCAAGAGCGGCGTGATCAAGCCTTCCGTCAAAGCGCTTTTCTATAACCTTTTTTATCCATACGTCAACGGGGAAAGCATCATATCTGCCAAATCCGAAGAGAAGGGTGCAGGCGGCAACCTTTGGGCCAACGCCTGAAACGGTCATGAGCATCTCAGCCGCTTCGTCGTAGGTTGCGGCGTTTGCAACACGATCCAGATCAAGCTCGCCTGAGCATACCTTTTTTGCAGCATCAAATATGTATTTTGCGCGGAATCCTGTTTTCAGGGCAAAGATTTCTGCCTCTCCCGCTTCATAAAGAGCTTTGGGGGAGGGGAATGAATAGCCGTTTTCCAGCTTTTCGCCGTATTTTTCGCTCATCTGGGAGATGATTTTTTTGATGCGGGGAATGTTATTGTTCTGAGATATAATAAATGAGCAAAGCGCCTCCCAGGAATCCTGACGCAGAATACGGATTCCGCTGCCCGTATCGATTGCAAGCTGCATATGCTCCTTGTTGCTTTCGGGAAGAGAGTCTACGATTTTTTTATTAATAGAATCGTAGTCAACCTCAAGCTGAAGATATGGAAGCCAGATTCTCTCAAAATCTTCAATGCTTGAGCGAATATAAAGCTTATTTTCCCGTTCTGCAAAGCTGACGCTGCGGCCAAAGGCAACTCCGTCCACTCTATAATCAAAGGAATTATCTTCAACGGGATCAAAGCGGAAGCATTGACCGCAATCAAAGGTCTTAAAAACAGAAAAATCCTTTGCACGAAGGCTTATCCAGCCGTTTTCATTTGATAATATTTCCATACTTGCACCTCCGCGGTAATTGTTGTATAATATTTGTATAATAAAACGTTCGTGAGGTTTTTATGGAACAGATTTATACCATACCCGTCAACGAAGCCTTTGAAAAATGCATTGTTGATGCCTCTTGCCCATTTTGTACGCTTGAAAAGCAGCTTGAGGACAACGAGATAGATCTTATTCTCGGAGCTTCCATGATGGAGCCCGACGTGAGAGAAAAGACGAATGAAATGGGATTTTGCAGAAACCATTTCAGAATTATGTTTACCGCAGGCAAAAAGCTTCCCTTGGCGCTTATTCTGGAGAGCCATCTTGCCGAGGTTGAAAAAAGCCTTGCGAAACCCGGCATTATGCCTGCTGCATCAGGCGCGTCCTCTGCAAAAAAGCTTGCAAAAATAAGCGATTCCTGCTACGTTTGCTCAAGAATTGAATACAATTTCACAAGAATGGTGGACACTGCGGCTTATCTTTTCGAAACGGATGAGGATTTTCGTCGCAAGTGCAAAAAGCAGGAGGGATATTGCATTCCTCATGCGGCTGAGTTTCTTGCAGCGGCTAAAGCAAGAATGAAGGGCAAGACGTTTGCCGAGTTTTACGGAAAGATATACGACGTGCAGTCAAAGCATATGGATGGTATTTCCGAAAAGCTTTCAAGGTTTGTGAAAAGCTTTGACTATCGATATGCCAACGTGCCTATTGACGATGCCCGTGATGCTGTTGAAAAGGCTATTGAGCTTATCAGCGGCGAATATCCCAAAAGATGATTTTCAAAAGGCTTCCTCAAGGGAAGCCTTTTTTATCTCAACTTCTTTTTCTTCGGCTTGGGCTTTGCCCATCCCTCAGGTCTTGAGCCTGAGGTGTTTGAAGCTTTGTTGTTGCTTTTCTGTCGACTGTCGTTTTTCGCATTTTTCTGCGGAGCACGATTGTCGGCTTTCTTTTTGTTTTGGTTTTCGTTTTTCTTTTCTTTGTTTTCAGGAGTGTAGGGTCTTGTGTCAGGGCGCACCAAACATTCCTTGCCAAAGCCGATAAGGTCCTCTCTGCCGCATTTTTTCAGCGCCTCGCGAACCATATTTCTGTTTTCGGGGCGGCGATACTGGAGAAGCGCTCTCTGAAGCTGCTTTTCTCTGTAATCTGTGGGGCAGTATATTTCCTTATCTGTCATGGGGTTGATTCCCGTATAGAACATAACTGTTGATGCGGTGCCGGGGGTTGGATAATAGTCCTGCACCTGCTCGGGATTGAGTCCTATTTCCTTTGTGTACAGTGCAAGCTCAACGGCATCCTCGAGACGAGAGCCGGGATGGCTTGACATAAGATAGGGAACAAGAAACTGATTAAGACCTGCTTCGTCGCAAAGCTTGAAATATTTCTCGCGGAATGCATCGTAAACACCAACGTCGGGCTTACCCATGCAGGAAAGAACGTGGGAAGAGCAATGCTCGGGAGCAACCTTCAGCTGTCCGCTGACGTGATCGCGTACAAGTTTTCTGAAGAAGGCATCGCTTTTATCAGCCATCAGATAGTCAAAGCGAATACCTGAACGGATAAACACCTTTTTGATTCCCGGAACTGCTTCAACTGCTTTAAGCAATTCAATATAT
>JAZORY010000008.1:0-5494 GCA_045656825.1 Candidatus Avispirillum sp. | reverse complement strand
CGTCAGAGTTATTACGATGATGCTGATGCGGCAGGGTTTATTCGCCAAAAGTCTAGTCAAAATTCTGTTCAGGTGAAGCGCGAAACAGCCGTTCTTGAGGGGAGCTTATTGGAGAAATATCTGCACGATCTTGACATCGTTGTTTCCTTTGCCGATCTGAACAGACAAACGATGGCAAAGATTATCTGTGATAATATGGGGCTCACTGTAACGGATCGCTTTTCGTGTATTCACAATTATATTGACACAGAATATATGATACTGCGTAAGGGAGCGATCTCGGCTCGTCTTGGCGAACGAGTTATCATACCCTTGAATATGCGGGACGGTGCACTGCTGGGTGTGGGAAAAGGAAACCCCGAGTGGAATTTTTCTGCTCCACACGGGGCAGGTCGTGCCTGTAGCAGAACAGACGCAAAATATG
Organism: Candidatus Avispirillum sp.; assembly: GCA_045656825.1. GTDB lineage: Bacteria > Bacillota > Clostridia > Oscillospirales > CAG-272 > Avispirillum. The sequence goes on along the minus strand of JAZORY010000008.1, from coordinate 5,070 downwards.
CTTTTACGGTAGAAGAATTCAAGCGAGAAATGGAAGGGATCTATACAACAACTGCCACGGAGGGTTCTATCGACGAATGCCCGATGGCGTATAAATCGCCTTCTCGAATATTTGAATTTATAGGCGAAACGGTATCGGATTACGAGGTCATAAAGCCAATATATAACTTCAAATCCTGCTGATTTCCGAATATTTAGTTGGCATCTTTTTTGGCATCATCACTCTGCTTGAACTGAACGCGAAGCGGAAGTTCAAATCCGGGTTAGCGCAGAGAAAACGATTGATAATCGTTTTCTCAAGCGGTGTGTGCCCAAGCACGATTTTTCGAGCTGAGTGTACCGAAGCGATGAAAAAGAGATGCGACGCACACTGGAGACGCCTATAAAAAAAGAAACGTACAACTAACTTCAAGCACTGCAAAAGCAGTGCTTTCTTTTTGTCATCATAACTTCACTTGAACCGAACGCGAAGCGTCCTTGCGACCACCAAACTTCCATCCTATAAGATCGAATTTTCTCGTGGTCCCCCACCTGATCAAAATTAAATGGTTACAAAAAATGTAAATTTTAGCGAATTTCCTACCCAAATGTCAAAAAATATGATATAATATATTGGTTAAGTAAATAACAAGTTGTAATTACAACTTTCGCATTAAGGGGCAGGTGATATAATGCAGAACAAAAAGAAAAAGAAGAAAAAAGCCAATTGGCTGAAGTTCAGACACCGCGTTGTACGCGTTGTTTTCGGCTTCATTCTCAAGCCTTTTATCGTTCATAAATACAACGTTAAGGTTGAACCCTTCAAGGAACAGAACAGCAGGAAATATCTGATTCTTTATAACCACCAGACAGGCTTCGACCAGTTTTTTGTTGGACTGGCATTCAAAGGCCCTATCTACTACCTCGCAACTGAGGATATCTTCTCCCTCGGCTTCCTCTCTTCCCTCCTGCGCTATCTGGTTGCTCCTATTCCTATCAAAAAGCAAACAACTGATATTCAGGCTATCCTCAATTGCATCCGCGTTTCAAAGGAAGGCGGAACAATCGCTATTGCCCCCGAAGGAAACCGCACGTATTGCGGCAGAACCGTAAATATGAGCCCCTCCATCGCTTCCCTTGCAAGAAAGCTTGGTCTACCTATAGCCCTCTTCAGAATTGAAGGCGGTTACGGCGTTCAGCCCAGATGGAGCGACGTTGTCCGTAAGGGTAAAATGAGAGCTTACGTTTCTCAGGTTATTGAGCCCTTTGAGTACGAGGGCATTTCCGACAGCGAACTCTTCAAGATGATCGAGGACGGCCTCAGCGTTAACGAGGCAGTTGTGGACCGCTCATTCTATCATAAAAAGAACGCAGAATATCTTGAGCGCGTTCTCTACGTTTGCCCCGATTGCGGCCTCTCAACCTTTAAGAGTAAGGGCAGAAAGGTTAAATGCATCAAGTGCGAAATGGAAGTTGAATATCTTCCCTCCAAGGAGCTTCGTGGCCTGGGCTTCGACCTTCCATTCCGCTTTGTAGCCGATTGGTACGATTATCAGAACAATTATATAAACAACCTGGACACTACAGAACACACCGAAAATCCCCTTTATTTTGAGTTTGCAGACATATCCCAGGTCATCCCCAATAAGAAGAAGATCCTCCTTCAGGAAAACACCTCCGTGAAGCTCTACGGCGATAAGGTAACAGCCACCGTGGGCGATGAGGAAATGGTGTTTAACTTCAATGAAGTAACCGCCCTCAGCGTCCTCGGAAAGAACAAATTCAACGTTTATCAGGGCGATAAGGCTTATCAGTTTAAGGGGGATAAGGGCTTCAACGCGCTTAAATACGTAAACCTCTATTACAGATATAAAAATATAATCAAAGGAGACAACGATGACAAATTTTTGGGACTTTAGTATTTGGGGACCTATCCTCCTTTTCGCAGTGCTGCTGGGCAGCCTTCTCGTTGGTAATGTGCTCAAGAAATGCATCCCCTATTTAAAGGAATCTCTTATCCCCACATCCGTTATAAGTGGTATATTTCTTATTATCGTGGCAGCTATCTATAAAGCTATCACAGGCGATGTTATGTTCGATTCTGCGGCATTTGGCGGCAAGGGGACAGAAACCCTTGAGATGGTAACATACCACACTCTCGCTCTGGGCTTTATCGCGTCTGCGCTTACAACCTCCAACGGCAAGCTCACAAAGGAAAGAAGCGTTGAGATATTCAATACAGGTGTTACAACCGTTTCCACATACCTTCTTCAGGGCGTTGTGGGTATGGTAATCACCATCATCGCTTCTCTTATTATAAAGGGCTTCTTCCCCGCATCCGGTCTCCTTCTTCCCTTTGGTTACGGCCAGGGTACAGGTCAAGCGCTGAACTACGGTAACATCTACGAAACAGACTTCGGATTTGACGGCGGTAAGAGCTTCGGCCTCACAATTGCGGCTCTCGGCTTCCTCAGCGCTGCTATCGGAGGCGTTATCCACCTTAACATTATGAAGCGCCGCGGCAAGCTGAACACATCCGGCGCAAAGGATAAATTCAATAAGGATAAGATTGAAAGCGCTCTTGAGATCCCCATGCAGGAAAGCATCGATAAGATGACAGTTCAGTTGGCGCTCATCTTCGTTTCATACCTGATGGCATATCTTATTATGCACGCACTCGGCAACCTTCTCCCCGGAATGAAGGCAACTATCTTCGGATTCAACTTCCTCCTTGGCGTTCTTTGCGCAACCTTTGTTAAAACAGTTCTTCAGATCCTCCGCAAGCATAGAATCGTAAGAAGAAAGTATACAAACAACTTCCTTCTCACAAGAACAGGAAACTTCTTCTTCGACGTTATGATCGTAGCAGGCGTTGCAGCTATTCGCCTTGATATCCTTGAAAGATTCTGGGGCATCGCACTTATCCTCGGCTCTGTAGGCCTTGCAGTAACCTTTATTTACAACAGAATTGTAGCAAAAACACTCTTTAAGGACTATCAGGAGGAGCAGTTTTTGGCAATGTACGGTATGCTCACAGGCACAGCAAGTACAGGTATTATCCTTCTCCGCGAGATTGACGGTGAGTTCAAAACACCTGCGGCAGACAACCTGGTATACCAGAATTTCCCCGCAATCGTGTTCGGATTCCCTCTTATGATCCTGGCACTTCTGGCGCCTAAAAAGCCCGTTCTCACAGTTCTGATCCTTGCAGCATTCTTCCTTGTGCTGAACATCATCCTCTTCAGAAGCAAGATCTTCAGAAGAAGAAATAAGAAGTGATTTAATTGGATATTAAAAAAAGACCGCATTTGCGGTCTTTTTTATATTAATGAGTACCATACAAATCCTTCACGATCAACTGGCCATCAGGATCATACCAATAACGAACACCTTCCTCTACAGTACAGTATTCGGTAATATTTTTGTCAGCGTCATAACGGGTGATTTTATAAAGAGCACGATCCTTATATTCAGTATCCTTATACCCTATCACATTTCCGTCTAAATCCTTAAAAATATAATGTTCGATATTGTTTCCTGAAAAAATAGAGCCTTTATATTCAGTGCATACTACTGTAATTTTTCCCTCATCATAATTGTATGAGGAGGTGTTTGTTTTTTTGCCGTTCTCATATTCATAAATACAACGGATCCTGCCATCATTATGATAATCAGTTAACTTTACCAACTCATTATTATCATAATCATATGTTACACAACCTATAACAAGATCATATGCATCATATATGGTGTGCTTGACTACATTATTATTTTCGTCATATTCATAAACATTAACTACATCTATTGTACCCTGTTCACTGTAATCATTGACACTATCTTCCGTCTTTTTTACAGTATTTCCGGCAGCATCATATTCATATGTATAATATGTATAATCAAATGTCCCATCGTCACGTTCTACAGTTTCCTTAACGGGATTTCCTTTTTCATCATTCTCATATAAGTATATAATCGGAACAGTCTCTGACCACTCGTACGAAATGCGCTTTATAAGAAAACCGTTTTCATCATATTCATACTCATCATAGACATATGTTTCTTCGCCGATTTTCCAATATCTTTTAATTAGCTTACCCTCATCATCTCTTTCAAGAGCGTAGCCATCAAAATCAGTCTCATAAGCCTCTTCTATGACTGAATCAGCAGGCTCATCTGTCACAGATTCATTAGCTTCAGTCTTGGTTTCATCAGTGTTTTCATCAGCAGGCTTTTCTTCCGCACAAGCTGCAAATGAAAGACACAGAACGGTGGCTAAAATAATTGCTAAAAGTTTTTTCATAACGCACCTCATTTTTTACATTTTTTAAAACGAACATTACATTATATATTATATTATATCACGATCCATTTATAAATTCAATGTAATATACGGATTGTAAGATTAAATTAATGATGAATATTTAGCGATATTAAACATATCAAGGTGCTGACAGAAGAGATGTTAGTAGTAGTAGTAGTAGTAAATCAGTTAAATGATAGAACAAACAATAGGTAGGGGACGGCGCCCACGACGTCCCGGAAAAGCTTTCTCCAGCGGGTTAGCGTAGAAAAAACGATTAATTATCGTTTTTACAAGCGGTGTCATCCAAAGTGCGAGCGAGCAAACTGAGGGTATCAAAGCGACAGCTCGCGACACACGACGATGACTGGTACGGGGGACGGCGTTGCGGTGGATGGATGTTGATTAAACACAATGTAACTCATCACCCATCATATGCAAATATATAGCGGTACAGCGACAACCTGATTAGATTCAGACTCTGTTTCTGCAACTAAGCCTCGTGGATAGTTTAGGCGACCTTTGCAACATCGGTTCTGTCTTCGCAAAACCTTTTGCTCGCCAATCACCGTGTTGCTGCAGCTCCTTTTGCCTCGCTTCATCTGCCACCGGCAGCGCTCGGCAACGTCCCTTCCTCCTGAGTAGCTCTAGCTTGAGGGCAGCTGGCTGTTAATCAGGTCGTTGCTCGGGTTCATCGTGGGAAAGCCAACAAAAACCACCCTATTGGTGGCTCCCCCTGCTGGGCTGATCCGCATTGAAAAATAGTCGTCTCACTCGCTCTCAAGTTCGCTC
>JAZORY010000007.1:0-18447 GCA_045656825.1 Candidatus Avispirillum sp. | reverse complement strand
GAGAGGAGTTTTTAGCCCGTAGCGCTAAGCTGACCACGAGTTTTAGCTTCACTAACCCGCGAGAAGAGCCGAAATGCATTTCGGCATTCACTTCATCTAAGGCGGGCGCGCCAACCCAATAGGGTTGGTTCTTTTGTTTATATCGCACCGCCTTACTGCAGGATTCGAAAGGGCGGATTTATAATAGTGTACTGATAAACGATAATTTATCTGACAATGTTAATCTTGACACACAGTTCGCCCCTACGACGTCCCGATTGCAACACGATCAAACTTATTACACCTCATCCGTCATCTCCGATGACACCTTCTCCTCGAGGAGAAGGCTTTTAACACCTCATCCGTCGGCTCTGCCGCCACCTTCTCCCACTGGAGAAGGCTAAGGATCCCCCTTGCTTAAGGGAGGCTCAATTTGCTAAACAATAATTTACCGATAAAAACAAATCTGTCCTCGGATTTGTTCATTTACTATTCACTTCACGTTCCCCCTCTATTTATCCACTTTGTTCATATTATATAAATCAATTTATCTATTTTTTACAAAAATATTTTTGGGGGTGGAAATTTATAATGCGATGTGATATAATGATGCATCGCGACCAATTTGGTTGCACTATCTCTATGTCCAAGTTAAGAAAGGCGGAACATAATAATGAGCAAAAAAATCCAGAATAAGAAAGGAAACGGCGCTCAGAAAGCTCTCAAAACAATCGCAGCTATTCTTGCTGTTGTTATTGTTGCAGGCGTTATCGGCGTTTACTCCTTCCTTTCCAGCGGTGTTATAGAAAAGAACACAGTTGCTGCAAAAACTGAACACTATACAGTTACAACTTCTATGCTCAACTATCTCTACAACACTAACTATCAGAACCTCGTGTCCAGCGCAGGCTCCTACCTCAAGGATCTCTACGGTCTCGACACAGGCAAGCCCCTTGATGAGCAGAAATATGCAGGCGACGACACATGGCACGACTATATGCTCGATTCTGCAAGAAGCCAGCTCACAAACGCTCTCGTTCTTGCAGAGGCTGCTATCGCTGCAGGCTTCGAGCTTGACGAGCACGAAAAGGAACATATCGACGAAACAATCAGCTCCATCGCTTCTTATGCAAAGCAGTACGGCGTTACAACAAAGTACTACATCAAGAACGTTTACGGTCCTTCCGTAACTGAAGAAGCTATCCGCAGCTGCATCGAGCTCCTTACTCTTGCTGAAAACTACCAGGCAGAGCTCGTTGATTCTTACAACTATACAGCTGAAGATTGGGCTAAATACTTTGAAGAAAACGAAAAGGATTTCCTCAAGGTTGACTACCTGACATACACATTCGAGGCTGAAAAGGAAGACGACGATAAGAAGGATTCCACAACAACCAAGAAGGATGACACAACAACAGCTCCCGAAACAACAAAGGCTGAAGCTAAGGCTAAGGACGCAGACGAAACAACAAAGGCTGACGATAAGGCTGACGATAAGGCTGACGAAACAACAACAGCTAAGGCTGAGGACAAGAAAGAGCCCGCTAAGGAACAGGGATATGCTGAAAAGCTTGCTGATTCCAAGGACGCAGACGCTTTCAAGAAGTACGTTAAGGACTACCTCACAAACGTTAAGTATGCTAACATGACAGCTGAAGAGCTTGAAGAGGATAAGATCGACATCGACGCTCTCGTTGACGGCTGCCTCAAGGAAGCTCAGACTGTATCAGGCTCCACAGAGCTTGTTAAGTGGCTCGCAGACGATGCAAGACATCCTTATGAAACTCGCACAGACTTTGACGAAAAGAACGGCAAGTACACAGTTTACATGATCCTTCCCGCGCAGAACGACGATCTTGATTACAACTGCAAGTATCGCCAGACATACGTTCTCAAGGACTACTACTACATTCCCGTTGCAGTTGATTCCACCGAAAAGGATACTGAAAAGGCAATGAAGGCAGCTAAGACATCTGCTGACGCTATCCTTAAGGAATACAACGAAAATGCAACAGAGGCAAACTTCGAGGCTCTCACAGACGAGCACAAGTACGGCGGCGGTCTCCTTGAAGCTGCTGACAAGGGCACTATCTCCGAAGAGGTTGACGAATGGGCATTCTCTAAGGACCGTAAGGCAGGCGACACAACAATAGTTGAGATCGAAGATCAGGGCTACTACGTTCTCTACTTCAAGGGCGACAACGTTACAAGCTGGGAAAATCAGGCTGACTCCGCTCTTAAGAGCGACCGTTATAGCGAGGAATACAAGACATTTGAAGAAATGTACAAGGTTACTTACTATAAGAAGGGCGTAGAGCTTGTAAAATCTCTCTAATTAAAAACACAAAGCGGCTGTCCGCCGGCGGTTTGGCCGGTGGACAGCCTTTGTTTTTTACAGAAAGGAACAAACAATGCTGAAAAGAATCACAGCAATCCTCGTTGCAGCCCTTATGCTGCTCTCTCTTTTCTCCTGCGAGAAAAAGGACGACGGCGTAAAAGAAGCTGATCACAGCGAGATCAACTCCCTCCCCGTTATTGCAACGGAAAACTTTGAGGTTACCGTTTCTATGATGACGTACTTCCTCAATTCCTACTATCGCAGCTTTATTTCAGATAATCAGCTTACGCTTGGACAGCTGGGACTTGACCCTTCACGCGAGCTGGACGATCAGATGTATTCCGAGGAATACACCTGGCTTGATTATTTCCTTTTCTATGTTTCTGATGCTCTCAAACAGCAGATAGTTATGGCCGAGGCTGCCCTTGGGGCAGGCTTTGAGCTTTCCGAGGAAGATCTTCAGCACATCGAAGACCAGATATCATATGTCGACGAAAAGGCAGCTAACGGCGGAAATTCCACTGACTATCTTATAAAAAACACATACGGCGAATGTGTTAACGAATCAACTCTTCGTAAATGTCTCCAGCTTACAAATCTTGCCAAGAAATATACAGACCACCTCGTTGGTACATACACCTTCACTGACAAGGAGTTTGAAGACTATTTCGAAGCAAACAAAAAGGACCTCCTCTCCTTCAGCTACATCAGATATCAGGTGCTTGACGCCGAACTCTCCAATAGCGCAAAGGCTGATTTTACCGCTGCAAAGACAGAAGAGGAATTTGTTTCCGTAATCAAAAAATATGCATCCGAAACTGTTTACGATGCCGATGAAGAATACCTGACAAATCTGCTTAAGGATTGCTACGTTTACGGCGCAGCATATACCGAGGATTCCGAGTTTGCAGACTGGGCGTTCGAAAAGGACAGAAAGGCTTACGACGTTTACACAGAGGAGCTTGAGGACGGCAGACTGATGGCAGCTATGGCCCTCCCCGCCTCCGATGAAGCGATTTCCGAGGTTCTTTGGCGAGATATCACTCCCGTTCACAACATCGAAAGCATCTATTTTGCAGAATCAGTCTACGAAACAGCCGATGCCGCAAAGGAAAAGGCTGAAGAGGTTTTCAAAACTCTTGATAAAAACAGCGATTTCTCCCAGCTTATCGAGGAATACGCCGGCGGCTCAACAAGCAACCTCATAAAAGGTGCTTCCCCCGGAGCAATTGAGGATTGGGTGTTTGACGAAAGCAGAAAGACAGGAGATATAGGTATCGTTACCGTTAAAAATGCCGGAACGTACATCATCCGTCTCCTTGAAGACGGTATTCCCGCTTGGAAGACGTTTACTCTCCAGGGAATGAGCGATGCAAAATTCAATGCTTATATGGAAGACCTGCTTGAATCAACAGAACTGATTCTCAATAACGACGCTATCGGTCAGGTAACACCCATAACCTACGTGAATTGATTTTTAAGTTGGAAAATAGTCTCAAACCTATTGCATAAAAAACATTATCAAGATATAATTGAACTATAATAAACAGAAAGGGAGATAAATATGAAAATTATTCCTACCCCCAGAGAAGTCCTTATGGGCGAAGGCTCATTGGCACTCTCCTCTATCACAGCACTGAAAATCCAGCTTGGCAGCGACAGAAGAATGACCAAAATCGCTACAACTGTTCGTAACGAGATCAGCGAGCTTGTTGGCAAAACAGCAAAGCTTATGGTTTGCACATGCGCTTGCTCCGACACTCCCATCCTCTACATAACACACGGAGAAGAAGGCGAAGGCTACACTCTCACAATCAATGAAAAGGGTATCACAGTAAAGGGCGACGGTGCTCACGGCGCATACAACGCTATGCAGACTCTCCGCCAGATCATCCACGAATACGGCGACACTCTCCCCTACGTTACAATCAACGACGCACCCGACTTCCCCGAAAGAGGATTCTACCACGATATCACTCGCGGCCGCGTTCCCACACTTGAAATGCTCAAGAAGACAGCAGACGATCTTGCATACTATAAGATCAGCCAGCTTCAGCTCTACGTTGAGGACGCATACGAGTTTGTTGAATACGACGGAATTATGGAGGCTCACGAGGTTCTCTCCGCTGACGAGGTTACTGCTCTTGACGATTACTGCTACGATAACTTTATCGAGCTGGTTCCCTCCCTTTCCACATTCGGCCACCTTTATAACCTTCTCCAGAGCGACAAGTGGCGCCATCTCTGCGAATACGACGATTGGCATCCTTGGCAGCACTTCTGGCTTGAAAAGATGGCTCACCACACAATCGACGTTTCCAACGACGAATCCATCAAGGTTGTTGGCAGCATGATCGACCAGTTTATTCCTCTCTTCCGTTCCGATCGCTTCAATATCTGCTGCGACGAAACGTTCGACCTTTGCCAGGGTAGAAACAAGGGCAAGGACGAAGGCGAAGAATACTTCAAGTTCCTTAAGAAGATCATCGACCACGTTAACAGCCGCGGTAAGACTGTTATGATGTGGGGCGATATCGCTCTTAACCACCCTGAAAAGCTCAGCGAGATCCCCGAAGGCACAATCATGCTCAACTGGACTTACGAGAAGAACCCCATGGAAGAAAAGGTTGAAACTCTCGCTAAGGCAGGCATGAAGCAGATCGTTTGTCCCGGCACGTCCAGCTGGAACCGCTTCATCGAGGAAATCGACCGCTCCGAAGGCAACATCACAAACCTCGTTGACTACGGCGCAAAGTGGGGCGCTATGGGTATCCTCAATACAAACTGGGGCGACTTCGGCCATATTGCTCCCTGGAACTGTAACCTCTACGGTATGGTTATCGGCGCAGAAAAGGGCTGGAACGCTGACGGTAAGCTTTCCGAGGAATTTGAAATGGCAGCAAGCAGCCTCCTCTTTGATTCCGATGAGATCAACGTTATCGACCTCATTCGTACAATGGGCCGCTGCGAGCGCACTTGCGACTGGATGCTCTTCGAATATTGGTACAGCGCAAACACAGTTGAAGGCAGAACAACAAGACTTGAGCTCGATCCTGAAAAGGCTATCGCTAATAACGCAAAGCTTGACGAGGTTATCGCAACACTTAAGTCCATCTCCGAAACAGACGACAGATACGTTGACCTCCTTCTCTCCTGCCGCGCTATCCAGATCATGAACCGCGTTCACCTCCGCATCAACTGCATTCCCGGCTACGAGGACGGCGAGGCTATCCTTCGCGACGTTGAAGCATGGCTTCCCGAATATCGCGCATCCTGGCTCAGAGAAAACAAGCTCAGCCAGCTTGATAACGTTGATAAGTTTATGCGTGAGATCGCTGTTATGCCCGTTAGCTCCATGGCTGAAGCTGAGGTTGCTGAAACATTCCAGAGAAACTCATAATTACTCAGATTTCTTGAATAATATTCACAATAGTACAAGAGAGCAGGTTAAAACCTGCTCTCTTGTGTTGTCTCATCAATTGCCTATCAACCACCGCGGTTAATGGGTTTTGCCAACACTGACATAAAAAACAGCCCCCTTCGGAGAGAAGAAGGGGGCTGCCGTCAGCGTGCATAAATTGGGGGATATGCACGACAGACTTGCATATTTGTGGGTATATAGCGATTTATGACAAATTATTAATGAAAATATTGTCCATTTTTGCATAATGCTTACTTTTAACACAATTTTAGCAAATATATGTGCTAAAGTCAAGGAAAATATTCACTTTGTTATAAAAATTGGGGAACATTATGAAGATTTACGATTATAACGGCCAGAAAAACATTTCCGGCAGAAGGATTCGAGAGGCTCGACAGAAATGTAAGCTATCTCAGGCAGAGCTCGCGGCAAAAATGCAGGTCAACGGAATCATCATTGAGAGAGACTGCATAAGCAGAATGGAAAAGGGCACTCGCTTTATTCCCGACTATGAATTGCTTATGTATGCAAAGGTGCTTGGCGTTCCTGTTACATGGCTCCTCGGACTTGAAGACTAATTGCCACAGCCATACTATACCCATATTGTGTCGTAGCTATAACAACCGCAGATGCGGTTGTTTTTTGTTTTTAAGATACATCAAACGATAATTTGTATTTCTTTTAACTATCCGAATTCATAACCCTTGACATAAATTTCTGCCGGATTATAATTAAATCAAACGACAAAAGGAGCTCATATATGGAAAATCTTATATTCAGCCTGAATTCAACAATGCCCGTTTTCATAATGATGCTGCTGGGAGCATTTTTGAAGCATATCCGTCTTTTTGACGATGCCTTCGCATCAAAAATGAATAAGTTCGTTTTCCTTATCCCCCTGCCTTGCCTTTTGTTCAGTCAGCTTTCCGAAATCGACTTCAAAGCAGCATGGAATACGCGCTTCGTAACCTTCTGTTTTGTTTCAACAGCAATTTGTATTCTTATAGCGTTTGTACTTTCGCTTTTTATAAAAAATAACGCTCTCAGAGGAGAATTTGTTCAGGCATCATACAGAAGCAGCGCTGCTCTGCTGGGAATCGCATTTATTCAGAACATCTATGGAAATGCAGGCTTTGCTCCGCTTATGATCATCGGCAGCGTTCCGCTTTATAACATTATGGCTGTTGTCGTTCTGTCTATTACATCGCCGCAAAGCAGCTCCACGAAAATTGATAAAACAATCTTAAAGAAAACCGCCCTTGGGATAATAACAAATCCTATTATGATCGGAATTGCACTTGGCTTGCTTTGGTCAGCACTGAAGCTCCCCGTTCCATATGTTATGAATAAAGCAATCTCCTCCATCGGAAACGTGGCAACACCTATGGGACTGATGGCTATGGGAGCATCCCTTGACTTCAAAAAAGCGTTCGGCCATATGCGCCCAACTCTTTGTGCCACATTTATGAAGCTGATCGGCTTTGCAGCAATCACCCTCCCCTTTGCCATCTGGCTCGGCTTCAGAAATGCAGAGCTTGTGGCTATTCTTATTATGCTCACATCTGCCACAACCGTCAGCTCCTTTGTTATGGCAAAAAATATGGGCCACGAGGGCACTCTGACTGCATCAACAGTTATGCTGACAACTCTGCTGAGCGCCTTCACTGTTACCTTTTGGCTGTTTCTGCTGAGAAGCGCCTGCTTGATATAAAATATCGCCCGCCTAACTCTCCCAATATATACGTAATAAATCATCTTTTTTGTCCCAAAAGCAACGCTCGATTATCATTATCACCAAATAGATTCCGCCGTTTTTGTGCAATCCGTCATCGCTTTAGAGTGCTAAAAAGTTTTGATAAAAATAGTCAAAATTTCCTTGACAAAAAGGGGATATTATAGTAAAATGTATAGCAAGTTATCTAGCAAGTTTTCAAATGCGATGACGGAGAAAAAAAGTCATATTTCTTCATTTCAGAGAGCTGTCGCTTGGTGCGAGACAGTATGAAAAAATGATATAACTCCTCTCCTTAGCAGTTGGCTGAACAGAATTCCAAAGTAGGCTAAACCGGGCTCTCCCGTTACAGAGAAAGGGCATTATCCGTGCCTTGCAAAGTGGATGAATTGTCTTCATCAAGTAGAGTGGTACCGCGGAGAATATATTTTAATCTTCGTCTCTTTTGTTTGAGCATTTATTTGTTCAGGCAATAGGGATTTTTTATTTTTTATTTTTTATATTTTAGATAAAAAGTCTCTTAAAAATTTAATTTTGAAAGGGATAAAAATGAACGGATATCAGAAATACGAAAAACAGTTCTTCCCCGCACCGAACGCGAAGGCAGCGTGGATGAACAAAACATATATAGACAAGGCGCCCATCTGGTGCAGCGTTGACCTGCGCGACGGAAATCAGGCGCTCATCACCCCCATGAATCTCGAAGAAAAGCTCGAATTCTTCAAGCTCCTTGTTAAAATCGGATTCAAGGAAATCGAAATCGGCTTTCCTGCGGCAAGCGAAACGGAATACGAATTCTGCCGCACTCTTATAGAAAACGATATGATCCCCGACGACGTGAGAATTCAGGTTCTCACTCAGTCAAGAGAGCATATCATCGCAAAAACGTTCGAAGCTCTCAGCGGCGCAAAAAATGCCGTTGTTCATCTCTATAACTCCACCTCCGTTGCTCAGAGAGAGCAGGTCTTCAGAAAGAGCAAGGAGGAGATCATCGAAATTGCTAAATTCGGCGCAAAACTCTGTAAAGAATATAAGGCGAAAACTCCCGGAAACTTTATGTTCGAGTATTCCCCCGAAAGCTTTACGGGAACAGAACCTGAATTCGCAGTTGAAATATGCAACGAGGTTATCAATATCTGGCAGCCCACAGCTGAAGATAAGGTTATCATAAACCTCCCCGTTACAGTTTCTCACTCTATGCCTCACGTTTATGCAAATCAGGTTGAATATATGTCAAACAACCTGAATTGCAGAGAAAACGTTATCATCTCCCTCCATCCTCATAACGACCGCGGATGCGCAGTTGCAGATAGCGAAATGGGACTCCTTGCAGGCGGCGACAGAATCGAAGGAACACTCTTCGGAAACGGCGAGCGAACAGGTAACGTTGATATAATCACTCTTGCAATGAATATGTATTCTCAGGGCGTTGATCCCGAGCTTGATTTTTCAAACATCCCCGAGATTTGTGAGGTTTACGAAAAGGTTACAAGAATGCGAGTCTATGAGCGTCAGCCTTATAGCGGTCAGCTTGTTTTCGCAGCATTCAGCGGCTCACATCAGGACGCTATCGCAAAGGGTATGAAATTCAGAGAGGAAAGAAACTCAAAGATCTGGAACGTGCCCTACCTCCCCATCGACCCCACAGACGTTGGCAGAGTTTACGAGGCGGACGTTATCCGAATCAATTCTCAGTCCGGCAAGGGCGGCATAGGATATCTGCTTGAAAAAGCATATTCCCTCTCCCTTCCCCAAAAAATGCGCGAGGTCTTCGGATATAAGGTCAAGAGCATTTCAGACCACGCTCATAAGGAGCTTATGCCCGTTGAGGTCTACGACATCTTTATGAACGAATACGTGAATATAGATTCCATACTCACCGTGAGCGACACTCATTACACACAGCTCGAGGGCGGTATTCAGGCAAAGATCACTCTCACGTATAAGGGCGAAACAAAAACGGTTGTTGCCGAAGGTAACGGACGACTTGACGCCGTTTCCAATGCAATCCTTCAGGTTGTCGGCAATATCTACACTCTCGACTCCTATACACAGCACGCTCTTGAAGACGCAACAACCTCTCAGGCAGCATCATACGTCAGCATCAAAAATATTGACGGTGAGCTTTTCTGGGGCGTTGGTATCAATCGTGATATTATCGTTTCTTCTGTTAAAGCACTGGTAAGCGCAGTTAACAGATTGATTGAAAAAAGATATAAATAAACAAACCCAAAAGGAAGTTTTTTAGCAAATGAAATTAACCGGTTCACAGATCATTATCGAAACCTTGATCGAACAGGGATGCGACACAGTTTTCGGATATCCCGGCGGTCAGGTTCTCAATATTTATGACGAGCTGTATAAAAACAGCGATCGCCTTCGCCACGTGCTTACGGCACACGAGCAGGGCGCATCCCACGCAGCAGACGGATATTTCAGAGCAACGGGTAAGGTTGGCGTTTGTATCGCAACCTCCGGCCCCGGCGCAACAAACCTTGTAACAGGTATCGCGACCGCAATGCTCGACTCCGTTCCCATGGTTGCTATCACAGGTAACGTTCCCTGCAGCCTCATCGGTAAGGACTCCTTTCAGGAGATAGACATTACAGGAGTTACGCTCCCTATAACAAAGCATAACTACTTTGTTAACGACGTTACTCAGCTGGCAGACGTTATCCGCGAAGCTTTCCGCATCGCAAAGTCCGGACGCCCCGGCCCCGTCCTCATTGATATTCCCAAGGACGTTCAGATCGCAACCTGCGATTTCGAAAACAAAGCAGTTGAAGCTCCCTTTGAAAATAAGATCGCTGACGAAGAATCAATCGACGCGGCAGTTGAGCTTATCAATAAGAGCGAACGCCCCTATATCTACCTTGGCGGCGGCGCAATGGGCGCATGCAAAACAGACGATATAATCGCCTTTGCAGAAAAGATAGACGCTGTTATCGGCTGCACACTTATGGGCCTCTCAGCTGTTCCCACAGATAATCCTAGATTCCTGGGAATGCAGGGTATGCACGGACACTATGCATCCTCTATGGCGCAGAACAAGGCCGACCTTATAATCGGTATCGGCGTTCGCTTCAGCGACAGAGCAACAGGTAACACTGCAAAATATGCAAAAAAGGCAAACATCATCCATCTGGACGTTGACTTTGCTGAAATCAATAAAAATATTCCCGCACAGGTTGGTATCTACGGAGACATCAAGGATGCCTTCGCAAGAATCATCGCAAAATGCGAAAAGAAGGAAAACCCCGATTGGATCGCAAAGGTTAATGAGTTCGTTGCAAAGGAGGAGTCCAGATACTATACAACTCCCAAGCTCACTCCCAAAAACCTTATTGATACAATCAACGATAACGTTTCCGACGACACTGTTATCGCAACAGACGTTGGTCAGCATCAGATGTGGGCAGCTCAGTACTGCAACTTCAGACAGCCTCGCAAGTTCGTTTCCAGCGGCGGCCTCGGAACAATGGGCTTCGGTCTCGGCGCCGCAATCGGCGCAGCAGTGGGTAGCCAGTGTAAAACAGTTCTTATCACAGGCGATGGAAGCTTCGGCATGAACTTAAACGAAATGGCAACAGCTGTTTCCACAGGCGCTCCCGTTACTATCGTTCTTTTCAATAATGGTGTTCTCGGTATGGTTCGCCAGTGGCAGACACTTTTCTTCAATAAGCACTATTCCAATACAACGCTTGAAAGAAAAACAGATTTCTGCAAGCTTGCAGAGGCCTTCGGCGCAAAAGCATTCAAGGCTGAAAACCTTGCTGAATTTGAAGTTGTATTCAAGGAAGCTTACGCCATCGACGGTCCCACTCTTATCGACTGCACTATCGACGAGGACGAATTCGTTCTTCCCATGCTTCCTCCCGGAGGCGCAATCGACGATATGATCGTAGGATTGGAGGAATTGCAGAAATGAGCAAGAAAAATCAGTTTACAATAGCAGTTTACGTTGAAAATAAATTCGGCGTTCTTACAAGAGTTACAAGCATGTTCACAAGACGCGGCTTTAACATTGATTGCCTCACGGTTGGCGAAACAGAATGTCCCGAATATTCAAGAATAACGATCACAATGAGCGGCGACGGCTATGCAAAAACTCAGATGATCAATCAGCTCCGTAAGCTCTTTAACGTTAAAAAGGTTGAGGAGCTTGAGCCTGAAACCTCAGTTAATCGCGAGCTCGCACTCATTAAAGTGAAAAACGATCCCGCGACAAGACAGGAGATCATGTCTGCCGTGAGCATCTTCCGCTCCAGCATCATCGACTACTCACCTGCTGCTCTCTGTATCGAGATCACAGGCGATCCCTCAAAGATAGACGCCTTCATTGAAATTATGAAGCCCTTTGAGATCATCGAAATGTGCCGCACAGGTATCCTCGCAATTGAGCGCGGCGCAGGCAGCTTACTTAACAAATAATTTTGAACTTTAACTTAAACTTAAACTTTTTTTCATATCTAAGGAGATTAAAACAATGGCAAAGATTTATTATCAGCAGGATTGCGATCTTAACAGACTCAGCGGCAAGACAGTTGCTATCATCGGTTACGGCTCTCAGGGACACGCTCACGCACTGAACCTCAAGGATTCCGGCGTTAACGTTATCGTTGGTCTCTACGAAGGCTCCAAGAGCTGGGCAAAGGCTGAAAGCCAGGGCGTTAAGGTTATGACAAGCGCAGAAGCAGCTAAGGCAGCTGACGTTATCATGATCCTCATCAACGACGAAAAGCAGGCTAAGCTCTATAAGGAATCCATCGAGCCCAACCTCACAGAAGGAAAGACACTGGCATTCGCTCACGGCTTCAATATCCACTACGGATGCATCAAGCCCCCCAAGAACGTAAACGTTATCATGGTTGCTCCTAAGGGCCCCGGACACACAGTTAGAAGCGAATATCAGGTTGGTAAGGGCGTTCCTTGTCTCATCGCAGTTCATCAGGATGCAACAGGCGATGCTCTCGAAATCGGTCTTGCATATGCAGCAGGTATCGGCGGCGCTCGCGCAGGCGTTCTTGAAACAAACTTCCGCACAGAAACAGAAACAGACCTCTTCGGTGAGCAGGCAGTTCTCTGCGGCGGTGTTTGCGCACTGATGCAGGCAGGCTTCGAAACACTCGTTGAAGCAGGCTACGACCCCAGAAACGCTTACTTCGAATGTATCCACGAAATGAAGCTCATCGTAGACCTCATCTACCAGAGCGGCTTCGAGGGCATGAGATACTCTATCTCCAACACAGCTGAATACGGCGACTACATCACAGGTCCCAAGATCATCACAGAAGACACAAAGAAGGCAATGAAGAAGGTTCTCTCCGATATCCAGGACGGAACATTCGCAAAGGACTTCCTGCTTGATATGTCCGATGCAGGCAGCCAGGTTCACTTCAATGCTATGAGAAAGATCGCAGCAGAACATCCCGCAGAGGTTGTTGGTAAAGATATTCGTAAGCTCTACAGCTGGAGCGACGAGGATAAGCTCATCAACAACTAATCCAGTTAATTTGTTTTTAGTGGCGGCTTGATCTCAAGCCGCCATACGCTATTTTATACATTTTGAATATATAATTTATTAAAGGCGATCGCTGCCAATCGTGGACGTTGGAAACGTTACAACACCTCATCCACCGCAAGCGGTCCCCCTTCTCCCACAGGAGAAGGCAAATCGGAGGAATCCCAATGATCAAAGACACAATAGTAAACGGCTTTAATAACGCACCCCACCGTTCACTTTATCACGCGCTGGGTCTTACAGAGGAAGAATTAGAGCGTCCTCTTATCGGTATCGTAAGCTCTCATAACGAAATCGTTCCCGGCCATATGAATCTCGATAAAATCACAGAAGCAGTTAAGCTTGGTGTTGCTATGGCAGGCGGAACACCTATCGTTTTCCCCGCTATCGCAGTTTGCGACGGTATCGCAATGGGCCATACAGGAATGAAATATTCCCTTGTAACCCGCGATCTTATCGCCGACTCAACTGAATCTATGGCTCTCGCTCACGGCTTCGACGGACTTGTTATGGTTCCCAACTGCGACAAGAACGTCCCCGGACTTCTTATGGCAGCAGCAAGACTTAATATTCCCACAGTCTTCGTTTCCGGCGGCCCCATGCTTGCAGGACGCGTTGAGGGAAAGAAAACAAGCCTTTCCAGCATGTTTGAAGCAGTTGGCGCATATTCCGCAGGTAAAATCGACGAAGAAAAGCTTCGCGAATACGAATTGAAGACCTGCCCCACCTGCGGCTCCTGCTCAGGTATGTACACTGCAAATTCCATGAACTGCCTCACAGAAGTTCTCGGTATGGGACTTCGCGGCAACGGCACTATCCCCGCAGTTTATTCCGCAAGAATCGAGCTTGCTAAGCACGCGGGTATGCAGATCATGGAGCTTGTTCGTAAAAACATCCGTCCCCTTGATATTATGACGGCAGATGCCTTCCACAACGCTCTCACAGCAGATATGGCACTTGGATGCTCCACAAACAGTATGCTCCATCTGCCCGCAATTGCAAACGAATGTGGAGTTGATTTCAACCTTGATCTTGCGAACGAGATCAGCGAAAAAACTCCAAACCTTTGCCACCTCGCACCTGCCGGTCGCACGTATATGGAAGACCTTAACGAAGCAGGCGGCGTTTACGCAGTTCTGGCAGAGCTCAATAAGCTCGGTCTTCTTAAGACAAATGCTCTTACCTGCACAGGCAAAACTGTTGGCGAAAACATCGCAGATGCAGTTAACCTTGACCCCGAAACCATCAGAACAGTTGATAATCCTTACAGCAAAACAGGCGGCATCGCAGTTCTCAGAGGCAATCTCGCTCCCGAT
Source organism: Candidatus Avispirillum sp. (assembly GCA_045656825.1). Taxonomy (GTDB): domain Bacteria; phylum Bacillota; class Clostridia; order Oscillospirales; family CAG-272; genus Avispirillum. The sequence goes on along the minus strand of JAZORY010000007.1, from coordinate 4,140 downwards.
GGATGCGTTGTTAAGAGAGCGGCAGTTGCTCCCGAAATGCTCGTCCACGAAGGTCCTGCAAAGGTGTTTGAGAGCGAAGAGGAATGTATCAAGGCAATTTATGCAGGCGAGATCAAGGCAGGCGACGTTGTTGTTATTCGCTATGAAGGTCCCGCAGGCGGTCCCGGTATGAGAGAAATGCTCTCTCCCACGTCCGCAATCGCAGGTATGGGTCTTGATAAAGAGGTTGCTCTTATTACAGACGGACGCTTCTCAGGCGCAACACGAGGCGCATCAATCGGCCACGTTTCTCCTGAAGCTGTGCGCGGAGGCCTTATTGCCTACGTTAAGGATGGCGATATTATCTCAATCAATATTCCCGAATATAAGATCCACCTCAACGTTTCAGATGAGGAGATCGCAGCGCGCAAGGCAGAAATGCCTATTAAGCAGAAGGAAAATCTCTCAGGCTATCTGAAGAGATATTCCAAAATGGTTTCCTCAGCTGATAAGGGCGCGATCATAAATATTAAGTGATTAGTGGCAAGAGATAAGTGATGAGGTACGGAAGCTTTCCGCCAAGGCGGAAAGCAACCTTCACTATTCACTATTCACTCTCCGAAGGAGTTTATTATGGCAATGACAATGACACAGAAAATACTTGCGGCGCACGCAGGAATGGACAAGGTTGAAGCAGGCGAACTGATCCTTGTTAACCTTGACCGCGTGCTTGGCAACGATATCACATCTCCCGTTGCTATCCGCGAGTTTAATAAGATGGGCGCAAACGAGGTTTATGACAGGGAAAAGGTTACTATGGTTATGGACCATTTCGCTCCCAATAAAGACATAAAGGCAGCTATCCAGTGCAAAATGTGCCGTGATTTCTGCCGCGAAAAAGAGGTTGTCAACTTCTACGACGTTGGCGATATGGGAATCGAACACGCTTTGCTTCCTGAAAAGGGACTTGTTGTTTCAGGCGACGTTGTTATCGGAGCTGACTCTCATACCTGTACATACGGCGCTCTTGGCGCATTCTCCACAGGCGTTGGAAGCACGGATATGGCGTGCGGAATGGCCATCGGCAAGGCTTGGTTCAAGGTTCCCTCCGCTATCAAATTCAATCTGACAGGAAAGCTTAACCCTCACATCTCAGGTAAGGACGTTATCCTGCACATTATCGGCAAGATAGGCGTCGACGGCGCTCTTTATCGCTCAATGGAATTCACAGGCGAGGGCGTTGCAGAGCTTTCTATCACAGACAGACTTACTATCTGCAATATGGCAATCGAAGCAGGCGCTAAAAACGGAATCTTCCCCGTTGACGATAAAACTATCGAATACGTTAAGGCTCACTCTGACCGCGAGCCCGTTATCTATACAGCTGACGAAGACGCAGAATACGATGAGGTTTATGATATCGACCTCTCCGCTATCCGCCCCACAGTTGCATTCCCCCACCTGCCTGAAAACACAAAAACAACTGACGAAATTGACGAGGTTAAGATCGATCAGGTCGTTATCGGCTCCTGCACTAACGGATACTATGAGAATATCAAGGAAGCAGCCGATATTATCCGCGGACGTAAGGTTCATCGCGACGTTCGCTGCATCGTTATTCCCGCAACTCAGGAGATCTACCTCCGAGCTATGAGAGAAGGCCTCCTTGCTGACTTTATCGAAGCAGGCTGCGCTGTTTCAACTCCCACCTGCGGCCCCTGTCTTGGCGGACATATGGGTATTCTTGCTCCCGGCGAAAGAGCCGTTGCAACAACAAACCGTAACTTCGTCGGCAGAATGGGCGATCCCACATCCGAGGTATACCTTGCATCTCCCGCCGTGGCTGCTGCAAGTGCTGTGCTCGGCAAAATCGCATCCCCTGAAGAGCTTTAATGAAAGGACGGCTTGATCTCAATGAAATTTGACGGAAAAGTTATCAAATACGGCGACGACGTTGACACCGACGTTATCATCCCCGCAAGATATCTCAATACAATTGACAAAAAAGAGCTTGCTTCTCATTGCATGGAAGACCTTGACCGCTCCTTCCAGGAAAGAGTTAAGGAATGCTCAATAATCGTTGCAGGTAAAAACTTCGGCTGCGGCTCCTCCAGAGAGCACGCTCCTCTTGCAATCAAGGAAAGCGGAGTTCAGCTGGTTATCGCAAAGAGCTTCGCAAGAATTTTCTACCGCAACTCAATCAATATCGGCCTTGCAATCTTTGAATGCCCCGAGGCAGCTGAAAAGATAAGCGACGGAGATGTGGTTAAGGCTGATGCTGATACAGGCATTATCACAAACGTTACAACAGGCGAAACATTCCAGACAAAGCCCTTCCCCGAATTTATCGGCAAGATAATCGCCGGCGGCGGACTTGTTGAGTCTATTAAAAACGGTAGTATAAAGTAAAGATATTTCAGGAGGAACCTTTTTAGGAAAGGTTCCTCCCGAACCGCACCCCCCCGAATCTCGACAAGTTCGATTCGGGGAAGCCCAGACACCCACCTCCAAACCTTTTCAAACAAGGATAAGCATATATTGGTTTATCCTTTTGCAGTTCGAAAAGGTTTGAAGACCACAGAGATGTACTTTTCTCAAAAGCACGTCTAAAAAAAGGAGAAACAAAATGGAAATGAATATAGCTTTGCTCCGCGGCGACGGAATCGGCCCCGAAATCGTTGACTCCGCGGTTGAGATTCTTAAAAAGATCGGCGAAAAATATAACCACACTTTTAATTTCACACCCTATCTCATAGGCGGCAGCGCAATTGATGCCTGCGGCGAGCCCCTGCCCCGCGAAACGGTTGAGGGCTGCCTTGCTTCCGACAGCGTTCTGCTTGGAGCTGTTGGCGGACCTAAATGGGATAACCTGCCCGGTGATAAGCGCCCTGAAAAGGCTCTTCTCGGTATCCGCGCTGCAATGGAGCTCTACACAAATCTCCGCCCTGCACGCCTTTACCCCGCTCTCGCTGATGACTGCCCCCTTCGCCCCGACATCGCTGCAAACGGCTTTGATCTTCTGATCGTTCGTGAGCTGACAGGCGGCATCTACTTCGGCGACAGAGGATACAGACAGGGCAAATACGGCGAGGAAGCATATGATACAGAATGCTACAGCCGCGTTGAGATCGAAAGAATCGCTCGCGCCGCTTTCGAAGCCGCTATGAAGAGAAATAAGAACGTTATCAGCATTGATAAAGCAAACGTTCTTGAAACATCCCGACTCTGGAGAAAAACTGTTCACGAGATCGCAGCAGAATACCCTGAGGTTACTTGCACAGATATGCTTGTTGACAACGCAGCTATGCAGCTTGTTAAGAATCCCTCTCAGTTTGACGTTGTCGTTACGTCCAATATGTTCGGCGACATCCTCTCAGACGAGGCATCTCAGATCACAGGCTCCATCGGTATGCTGGCTTCCGCTTCTCTGGGTAATACAACCCGCGGACTTTACGAGCCCATTCACGGCTCCGCTCCCGATATTGCGGGACAGAATAAGGCCAACCCCATTGCCACTATCCTCTCTGCCGCTATGATGCTCAGATACGCATTCTCTCTTGAAGAAGAGGCACTCTGCATCGAAGCCGCAGTTGATAAAGTTCTTGAGGACGGAATCCGCACACCCGATATCGCTCACGGTGAGGGCGCCATCGGCACAAAGGAAATGACAGCGGAAATTCTTAAAAGAATCTAAAAAATGGGGAGTCCCCAAAAGGACTCCCCTCCCCAAAACAAAAGGAAAAGCGTTATGAAAAAACTTGAAACATTTCGCACAGAGCTTTCTTCTCTTGTGCTTACACGAAACATTGCAAATAACGGCCCCCTCAGTTTTCTGAAGGCTTTTCTTTCTGTGCTTGACGGGGATAAAACAGAAAAAACTGAGCGCTATTGTGATTTTGTATCCTCTGTGTATGACCACGGATGCGACCTTGGAGCATACATTGAGGATTCATTGCGCTGTGACGACAACGCCTATGTGCGCCTTTATGCCGCAGGGCGTGACATTCCCGTGGTTATGAAGGAATGCTTTGACAGAGAGCTTTCCATTCTCACAAGACTCACACAAATCACATCTGATGAGCTTATATCCTATGCCGATATAGACTCTGACCTTCCACATTTTATTAACACAGAAAAAGACCTTAAAGAGATAATGAAAAA
>JAZORY010000006.1:0-3325 GCA_045656825.1 Candidatus Avispirillum sp. | reverse complement strand
GAAACCAACTTGAAATACACGTCGGAAACTGAAAGCACCTCGTCAACGTTGCTTTTTTCTCCCGCAAAGCTATTCTTAACGTAGCTGACCTTTGCAGGACACGGAGAGATGAAAAAGCAGCCTATATCCGATGCTTCAAGCTCGGGATGCTCTGCCATCGCCTTTTCTCTGGCAAGCTTGCCTGCAACCTCAACGGGAGGAAGCAAGGTCATAACGTTTTCGCAAAGATAAGGGAATCGAGTGCTTATAAGCCTTACAACAACGGGACAAGCCGAGCTGATAACAGGCTTTTTAAGATTCTCACGATGGAGATACTGCCTTGTGTATTCAGTTACAAGCTCTGCCGCACGCGCAACCTCGAAAACGTCGTCAAAGCCCATATCGTATAAGCCCTGAATGATGAAATCGATATCGTCAAGGTTGTCAAACTGCCCGTACAACGCGGGTGCGGGGAGCGCAATTTTATATTTGTAGTCGCCGAGCTTTTCAAGGGGATCGTACACAGCCTTTTTCGCCTTATAAGGACAAACTCTGATGCACTCTCCGCAATCGATGCACTTTTCTGCATTGATATCCGCCTTGCCATCTCTTATACGGATGGCTTCCGTGGGGCATCTTTTCAGACAATGAGTGCATCCCTTGCATTTTGAAACGTCCAGCGATACAGAATGCTTATATTCTGTCATCTAAGGCACCTCAAAAAATCAAACGTTGACTTTCATTATAACTGTTGTGCCTACACCGATCTCTGTTTCGATTCGCATATCATCGGTATATTTTTTCATATTGGGAAGACCCATACCTGCTCCAAAGCCGAGGGAGCGGATATTGTCTCTGGCAGTTGAAAATCCCTCCTGCATTGCCTTTTCCACGTTTTCAATACCGGGGCCGCGGTCGGCAAGGATCATTGTGATATCCTCGTCGCCAACCTCAACGTCAACCACGCCTCCGTCAGCGTGAATAACCATATTGATCTCGCCCTCGTACATCGCAATAGCAACGCGGCGGATAACGTCGGGAGCAAAGCCAAGCTGTCTCAGCCTTTTTTTAACCTCAACGGAAGCAGCACCGGCAGAGGAAAAATCATCGCCGTCTACGTCGAAATGGAATCTGATGATCTCGTCAGCCATAGTTAGTTACCGCCTTTAACGTGGCCCTTAAGCCCTGCGCTGTAAAGAATTCCGCAAGCCTCGAACATACGAAGATTGCTTCGCATAACAACTATGCCCGATTCGCGCGCAAGCTCCACTATGTCTTCTCCGGGAACCTTCTTGCGAACGAACACAACGCATTTCATATCCATCATCTCAGCCGTTCTGATAACCTGAGGATTAACAAGGCCTGTGAGGAGCACTGCCTGATCCTTAACGAAGGCAAGCACGTCGCTCATCATATCACTTGCGCACGCGGAATGAACCTCACATTCAAGCTGCTCTTCTCCTGCAAGCAATTCTGCTTCAAGAAGGTCTTTAATTTCACCAATCTTCATATGACGTCCGCCTTTCGTTTTTTATTAATTCAATTTATCTGTACTTAGCAATAATGCCTTCGATATCATCGGGAACAAGTCGACCGTAAACGTCCTCACCAACTGTAAGAACGGGAGCAAGGCCACAGGCACCGATGCATCTTGTTGCGCTGAGGCTGAACTGACGGTCGGAAGTGATGCCGCCGTTTTCAATGCCGAGAACGCTCTCAAGCTTTTCCATCAGAAGACCACTACCCTTAACGTAGCAGGCTGTGCCAAGACAAACTGCAACGGGGTTTGTTCCCATAGGATTGAGAAGGAACTGAGAATAGAAGGTTGCAACACCGTAAACCTCGGATTCGGGAATATCCATCTTAACTGCGATATGCTTCTGAACCTCGGGGGGAAGATATCCGTATACCTCCTGCGCCTTCTGCATAATGGGCATCAGAGCGCCGGGCTCGTTCTTATGAGCTTCAATGATCTCATCGAGGCGCGCCTTCTGCTCAGGGGTGTCCTTGAAGGGCACAGAGGTCAATGTTTTTTTCATTATTTTTTCCTCCTGAAAAAATCTAATTAATTATGTCTATTATACTATAACTGCCGCAGCTTTTCCACAGTTTTTTTAATTTTTATTCATCTTGTACAATCGTTTTTGTTAAAAAGCTACAATTATATATAGCGCGCGTATCGTTTGAGACAGAAATAGCAAAGATTATACTGTAATTTATCGTTTAGCCCTCTCCCACTCGGAAAAAGTGGCTCCGCAGGAGACGGATGAGGTGTATCAAGCCTTATCCTTGAGGAGAAGGTGGCGGCGAAGCCGACGGGTGAGGTGTAAAAAAGCGTTATATTCAGTAACTCCTCATCCACCATTGCGATGGTCCCCCTTCTCCCGCAGGAGAAGGCAGGGGTTATAAATTATCGTTTAGCGGTATAATAAACCTTCTCCAGCGGAGAAGGTGTCATCGAAGATGACGGATGAGGAGAAAAGTGTAAGTTAAGGTTCTCCTCACCCACCATTTTGCAAAGCAAAATAGTCCCCCTCCCCGCTGGGGAGTGTTTGGGGTAACGGAACTTGTCGCTTATCCTTAGCCTTCTCCTTGAGGAGAAGGTGGCGGCGAAGCCGACCGATGAGGTGTATCAGGCCTTCTCCAGCGGGAGAAGGCCAGGGGTATAAATTATCGTTTATTCAACGAATCTTGGCTCTTCCCTCCCTTATTCCTTTAATTACCTACTGATTTCGTTGTTAAATCCTTGACATCAAAGAACTCATCATATATAATTATACTCGTAGTATTATGCAAACTAAAATCTAATGTAAAGGAATGATAAATTGATGGCTCTGAAAAGTGTGAAAATTCCTCACAGAAAAAATACTAAGAGCATGGCGCCAATTAAAATGCCCGCGCCCGCGCTTCTTTATTTTTCTGCTTCTCAGCACATCGGCGCCCCTGCCAAGCCCGTTGTTAAAATAGGCGACGAGGTTAAGGTTGGAACCCTTCTTTTTGAAGCGGCAGGCGCATTTTCTTCCCCTATCTATTCCTCCGTTTCAGGTAAGGTTAAAAAGATAGAGGAAATGCTTCAATCCAACGGAAGCTACCAGACCTGTGTCGTTGTTGAAAACGACGGTCTTATGACTATTGACGATAGCGTTCAGCCTCCTCAGGTTTCCGACTATGAAAGCTTTGTTTCGGCTGTTTTTGATTCAGGCGTTGTTGGCCTCGGAGGCGCAGGCTTCCCCACTAAGATCAAGCTTGACGTTAAAGACAGAGCTAAGCTTGATGCAATTATCGTAAACTGCGCTGAATGTGAGCCCTACATCACAAGCGATACAAGAACAATGCTTGATCGCGC
>JAZORY010000005.1:0-35596 GCA_045656825.1 Candidatus Avispirillum sp. | reverse complement strand
CCGTTTCTAACGTATGACCATATTTCAAACAGACGACCAATGGTCGCACCTACGGGTTGAGCGGTTAATTATCGTTTAGCGGTACAATAAACCTTCTCCAGCGGAGAAGGTGTCATCGAAGATGACGGATGAGGAGAAAAGTGTAAGTTAAGGTTCTCCTCACCCACCATTTTGCAAAGCAAAATGGTCCCCCCTCCCCGCTGGGGAGTGTTTGGGGTAACGTAAATTATCGCATTAGCCTTCTCCTCGAGGAGAAGGTGGCGGCGGAGCCGTCGGATGAGGTGTACAAAATTTTTGATTATGTTACAATCGGGACGTCGTAGGGGTTCCCAGAAACGACCTTGACGAGTTTTGGGGGTTCCCGTCGTAGGGGTTCCCAGAAACGAGCTTGACGAGTTTTGGGGGTTCCCGTCGTGGGCGCCGTCCCCTGCCGTCTTGCTAAAAAAAGCGGGGGACAAGCCCCCGCCATACTATTAACCATCAACCCAAAAGAACGTCTGAAATAAGCATCACGCAAAATCCGACGAGAAGAGCATAGGTTGCGCCTCTCTCGCTACCGTGGGCGTGCGTTTCGGGAATCATTTCATCGCTGATAACGTAAAGCATTGTTCCGCCTGCAAAAGCAAGTGCAAAAGGCAGAATAAATGAAGCAACGCTCACTGCAAAATATCCAATCAGCGTTCCAATCACCTCAATAAGTCCCGTTGCCATGGCAGAAATAAAGGTTTTCCTCGGACTAACCCCTGCTGCAAGCATAGGCGCAATTATAACCATACCCTCAGGAATGTTCTGTAATGCTATACCACCTGCTATAAGAAGCGCCTGAGTTGTGTCCCCCGAGCCAAAGCCGACACCTGCAGCAATACCCTCGGGCAGATTGTGAATAGCAATTGCAACGACGAAAAGCAGCACCTTGTCAAGACTTGATTTCTTATGCTCCTCTATATCTGTTCCAACCATTTTATGAAGATGCGGAACAAGTCGGTCAATAAGGTTAAGAGACAAAGCCCCTGCAAAAATGCCAACAACCGTTATAACAATTCCCCATTCTCCGCCGTGCTCAAGAGATGGCAAAACAAGGCCGAGAACTGCTGCCGCCAGCATTACGCCCGCCGCAAAGGACAAAATTATATCTGAAAATCGATGGGATATTTTTTTGAAAACAAAGCCGATCAGCGAGCCGACCATTGTTGCTCCGCCGACACCAAGTGCCGTAATCAGAACTAGCTCCATACAAGCCTCCTATATGCTTTTTTTCTATTATAGCATATTCAGAGTGCCTTGTTGGTGATACGATCACAATTTTTTCTATTTTCCCGTTTTGCTTACAGCTTTTACAAAGTCATCCACCTTGATGGTGCATCCTGCAAGAAGCACGTCGTCGGCAGCAAACGCTCCGTTCAGTCTCATATCCGCAACCTCATTCGGTGTCATCCCAATGATATATTTCCCAAAATTATCCGCCTGCTCAAACCATTCAAGCCCCAATTCTGAGGCGGATTTCATTCCGTAGTCATAGCCCATATCTCTCTTGCCATCGCTTTTATCAAGATTTATTATCAGCCCCGAATGATCAAAATAGACGTTTGTTTCCGTTTGCTCAAGAATTGATGCCGATATCTTCCCTCCGCTCTGAGCCACAGCAGCATAAGTAATATTCAGCGCGGCAATTCCATCCCGCTCGCTTGACGCATTCTTAGAGCCGTCGTGATTGGCTGCTATTGCAACGGACACGCTTGGAATAGCAGAAGCTGCAAATTCCATCATATTCTCCTCCTCCGAGGCGTCGTCTATGGCTTCCTTAAATCCGTTTATATTAATCGTACATCCTGCCATAAGCTCTGCCTCGCCTCCGTCAACCTCCTCGATCGAATCAATCCGTTTCCCCTTTATAAAATCTGCAAAGTGCGCCGCCTGCTCGTACCATTCGCGCCCGATGGCAGATGCACTTTTCATACTGTATTCAAGCCCCAGCTCGTTTTTTGAAAACACAGCTTCGTCTGCATTTACCACCCCGCCATCCAGCATAACTGTGTTCTCCACCGCATCAAAAACGCAATCAACTATTCTGCCCTTTTTATCGCAGACAACAGCAACGTAGGTTACAGAAAAGCCTGCCTTTGAATCGCTTGCATCATGGTCCTGAGAAATTCCGAAGCAAAGATTATATTTTTTGCCCATACCGCTTCCCTCTTTGCCACATGAGCTTAGACAGCTTATGGTGAAAACTATTGTAATTATTATTGATAATATCCTTTTCATAGCAACTCCTTTGCCGTCAAAACGGCAGTTTTATATTGCTATCTTTACCAAAGTTGTAGCATTTTATTAATTGCGAGATTTGAAAAAATATGGTAGAATAAATTGTCGTTTAGCATTAGCCTTCTCCCCCTTGGAGAAGGTGGCTGAGCGCAAGCGGAGTGGGATGAGGTGTAAAAAAGTGTTAAGTTAATCTTCTCCTCACCCACCATTTTGCAAAGCAAAATGGTCCCCCCTCCCCGCTGGGGGAGTGTTTGGGGTAACGCAAATTATCGTTTAGCGGATTAACGTCGTAGGGGACGGCGCCTCGACGTCCCGTTTCTAATGCATGACCATATTTCAAACGGACGACCAAAGGTCGCCCCTACCGTACGCCATATCTCCGAAGGAGTCGGATGAGGTGTTAAAATTAATCTTTACGGAAGAACACAGGGGAATTTCGCTCTCTGCGGAGAGCGACCAAGGGGGCTCCCCTTGGAATCCCAAAACGCGATAGGTCTTTCGCTCGTTGCGACGAGCAAATCATAGCTCTGCCCTAATATCCCGCGACCTTTTTCGAAAAAGGTCGATAAAAACATACTGACAACGTACTCCTATAAATTATCGTTCACACAACGAGGTGTTTATTTTGATAAACTATATTGATTTAACAAGCTACAAAGCTATACTTTTCGATCTGGATGCAACGCTTATTCCTTTTGATCAAAAGGAAATGAGCAAAGCTTTTTTTGCAACAACTCACGATTTTGAAAGAGACAAAGAAATCCCCGGCTTTGCCGAGGCTTTCAGCTATGCCTTTGCGCAGTGCAAGCTTAACCGCGGCGGCTGCTTAAACAAAGAGGTTTTTGATCGTTGCTTTTTGGAAAAGCTTTCCGTTTCAGACCTTGATGCTTTGATGGATGAATTCTACACAACTTCATTTACAAAAACGAAGAACGTGCTTCAATATCGCGGAAGCGAGAAAGCTATGCTTGATTCCTTGCACCGTCTGGGCAAGATCATCATCTGCGCAACAAATCCCGTTTTCCCTATGTCCGCCACTGTAACAAGAATGGCTTGGGCAGGTATTTGTCCTGCGGATTTTGATTTTGTAACGCTTCACACTGAAAGCACCTGGTGCAAGCCCAACCCCGAATACTATCTTGAAATACTCAGCCGCTATAATTTATCACCAGACGAGGTTATCATGATAGGAAACGACACCCTTGATGATCTTGGCGCCCTTGAATGTGGAATCAGAGTTGTTTTAATTGACGATTTTCTCATAAATCGCGGCGAAATCGACGTCGACACAGTTGAACGAATTTCCTATGAAAATTTCCTTTCAAGTGTTGCTAAAAACGCCTGAAAGCCTTATAAATAAAGGGTTTGTCGGATGTTCCGTTTTATCCTGAAAACGCCCGTTTTTGATTATGCAATTGTAGAAACAAAGCAAAAAACGAGGAATATTAGTCTTTTGACTAATATTCCTCGTTTTTCTTTATTAATTCTCTTAAATAAGCAAAAGTTCTCTCTTCGCCCTCGCTTTCAAGCATACGAAGCAGCTTTTCAAGCAGATCCGAGGTTTCCTCGTTGATAAATCTATTGGCTTTTGAGCGGAGAAAATAATTGAGAGAATCGCTATCCGTATATTTATCACCGTTATATATTTTACTCGCCGCCACTCTATCGCAAAACATCTCTGCAACGTAGCGAAGCGGCATTTTAACGGGAACGACCTTGCGAAGCGCTACGCTGTAATCTGTCCAATATTCAAAATGATGCTTGTTGACGCCCTTATGATGAAGCCACGCCTCTGAATATCCCTTATCTCGACGCTCTCCCACGTTTGGACTTTCCGTGCCCTTATAATATTTAGCGCCTGCCCAGAATTCTCTGGGAGAATATTTTGACATATCGTGTAAAAGCCCCTGCCAGAATATTCCTGCCCTTCTACAATGGGCAATCACCTGATGGCGATGCTTTGTTATGGTTTTGAAATGCTTTATAGGATGCATAGATTTCTCCTGATCATAATCCGAGATAGGTTCCCAGCGAAAGAACAAGCGGAATTGTTATTATGGACAGCAGCGTGCAAACCGTGAATATTTCTGATGCATACACGCTGTTTTTCTTATAGCGATGGCTGAACATAGTTATAATCGTTGCCGTCGGACAAGATGCAGCAATTACAACGATGTTTATTATATGGCTCGGCACGCCAAGCCTTGCCGCCTGCGCCACAACCACAAGTGCGCAGACCGGAAGCACAAGAAGCTTCAGAGCGCAGATAACAAAGGTGGACACCTTTGTTATAGCCTTCTTTATATTGGTTTGAGAAAGCGTTGAGCCTGCAATAAGCATTGCAACGGGCGTATTCATATCTGCGATACGCTTCATAGGAGTTACAATAATCTCAGGAAGCTGCAATCTAACAAAGAAGCATAATGCTCCGAGAAGCACAGCAATAAGAGCCGGACTTATCATATTGCGAAACATCTTTTTCACGTTTGTTTCACCTGACATAAGAGACAGCCCATAAGTCCACGTTACAAGATGGAAAACCGTTACAAAAGCCGTAAGATATATTATACCCTCTGCTCCGTACATACTCTGCACAAGCGGAATCCCTATATAAGAGCAATTTGAAAGAAGAATGGACAAACGCTCTATTCTGTATTCGGGACGGCTCTTTTTTATGAGAAGAATGGATATGGGAATCTGAACTCCGAATGCAATTATTGCCAGAACGAAGGTGAACAGCAAATTCACGGCTATTTCGCTTGAATATTCTCTTTGATATGAAGTGAACGTTGTCATAGGGTTGACCAGCATCAGCGCAAGGTTTGAAAGCCCACGGTTCACCTCAGGCGTTATGAGCTTCACCTTTCCGCAGATGAAGCCCACCGCCATGATTATAAACATTATTAATATCTGATATTGAATAGGTGTCATATTATAAATGAAAAACTACGATAGAAATCCGCCTTTTAGGCGGATTTCTTTATTTGCTATTACTTTGCAGAAATTTCTACCATATAAAGCTGGCTGCCCTTGCCGCTTACAACAAGGTTGTCCTTTGCTCCGATTACATAGCTTGCAGTTTCCTTCATTTCCTCGTCCTTGATGCAAACGTTGAATTTTTCGCCTGCAACAAAGGGTGCAAGGTCGAGAGGAAGTGTGCAATCCTCGTCCTTATCCTTATAAACGATAAGAAGCATCTTGCCATCCTTAACGTAGCCTGTAGTGCGGCACTGAGGCTCAACTGTTACGGCACAGTCGGAAATGTTTGTGCTGTCAACGAAATAGTCGAGATATGCCTTGCGGAGCGCTGCCACTGTCTTGATAGACTTGGAGAACTCAGGATACTCTGAAATGAGAGCACTACCGTTATAGCTTTCAGGAAGTGTGGGATATGCATTGAGCATAAGGTTGTCCATGAAGATATACTTAACCTTTACGGGATCGGAGTCTACGTTCATATTAGGACGGCACGTTGTTACAGCGTGCATATAGGGACGAAGGTCCTTAACCTTCTTGCCATCCCAATACTGCCAGTTCCAAGTGAAGTCTGTATTATCAAGCTCACTCTCGAAATAGAGTGTGGACTCAGAGGAGAAGAGTGTGCCGGGGTACATTTCCTCTGTTTCAAGTCTGTACTGGTTGATCACGTCGTGAACAAAGTTGTCGCAGTTTTCGCCGAGAACGTACTGGTCCCAGCAGATATTAGGACATCCGACCTCATCACGAAGATAACGAAGACCTGCCAGAACGTCCTCTCTCCACTGCTGTAACGAATGGTCGCTTATCTGGAAGCAAGCCCACTTATTGCAATAGGGAGCAGCAAACATAGGAACAGACTTGGGAGTTTCAGCCCATGAGCCTGTACGCTTTTCAATACCGTAATGCTTGCAGGAATCATCCCAGAGAGAGATCCAGGAAACAAGGGGAGTTGCAACAACGCCCATTTCCTTCAGAGTCTGAACGCTCTTCTTGAATTCCTCTTCTCCGCCCCATTCGCTGTAGAATTTATCCTTTCCGAAGGGGAGCGCAAGAGAATAACAATACCAAAGGTTCATATCATAAAGGCCATGCTCAACCATATCCTCTGCAACCTTGGGCATATCACTATACTTCCAGCTGTAATCCGTGGGATCCTTAGGATATCCATCGTTCATAAAGATAGTTCTGAAGCCGAGCATTTCCTTTGCACGCTGGGGAACGGGAACAACTCTCTTAACGTTTTCAGCAATATATGCCTTATAGGGAGCGATACCGTTTATCCAAGTGCCGCCGTGGCAAGTGAGAATATATTCGCCTGAATCATAATCAGCGTCGGGCTCGATCTTGATATTCTTGATAAATGCAAGGCGGAGCTTGTCCTCAAGGTTATCAAGCTTAACCCAGAGATTTTCGTTATAGCCCATATCCTCAAGGCTTTCAGGGCCCCAACCCCAATGCTTTCTATACATACCGAAGCCGCCGCATCTTGTACCGAAATCGTACCAACGGCCTGTGAGAGGAGCCTCCTGAAGACCGCCTGCATGATAGATCTTACCTGCGCAGCTTTCTGTCCATGCAAAGAAGTTTTCTCTTGTTTCAGGTGTGCTACGGAGCTCCTTGAAGGGCTCGGATGCGCCTGCAAGGAATGTGAGCTTATCGCTTCTGTCGTCCGTTCTTGAAACGATACCGGAGATATCAGGGAAAAGAACCTGACGGATAGTTGTTTTAGAATTGTTCTTAATACGGCAACTGAGAGAAATACTCTTGCCGTCCTCGCCCTCTGCAAAAATAACCTCGCAAGCAACGCCGCCCTCAAGCACGTCAACCGCGCCTGTGTCGATAGTTCTCGCCATCTTTGAATACTTAACCGTTACCTTGCCAGCCTCAGCGATGATCTCGGGAGCCTCGCCGCCATAGGGAGCTGTGGGATTAACACGGAGTGTGTCATAGTCTGTGTGGTAGGGCCACGCAATATCAACGATACCGCGTCCGCCGTCAATCAGTGTGCCTGCTTCAGGATGGCACACCTTAACGAGCGCACCTGTTTCGCTACAAAATGTGAGTGTTGTTCCGTTCAGAATGTAACTTACTGTCATCTTACATACCTCGCATATATAATGTTAATTAAATTGACTTGTGTAAAGCTTTGCATACCCACCGCCAAGGGCAAGAAGCTCACTATGAGTTCCCTTCTCCTTAACGCTTCCGTTTTCCATATACAGAATCACGTCTGCATTTTTGATTGTGGAAAGACGGTGGGCTACTATAAATGACGTTCTGCCTTCAGTGAGACGGGCAAACGCCTCCTGAATTATCATTTCTGTTCTTGTATCAATTGAGCTTGTTGCTTCATCAAGAATAAGCATAGGGGGAAGCCCCTTCATTATTCTTGAAATTGCAAGCAGCTGCTTTTGTCCTTGGGACAGCTGAGAAGCGCCCTCTCCGATAATCGTTTCATATCCTTTCGGCAATCGGCTTATAAAGCCTTTGGCGCGGGAAGCCTTTGCTGCCGCTTCAATTTCCTCTTGGGATGCTTTTTCTATTCCGTATGCAATATTCTCAGCAACACTGGCATTAAACAGATATGTGTCCTGAAGCACCATACCGAATGACGAACGGAGAGCCTTTCTGGGAATATCCTTTATATTGACACCATCAAGAAGGATTTCTCCTCGGTCTACGTCGTAAAAACGCATAAGCAGATTGATAAGAGTTGTTTTACCGCAACCGGTTGGCCCAACGATTGCAACTCTTTGTCCTGCCTTTATTTCAAGATCAAGATTTTCTATAAGAGGCTTATCCTTGCTATAAGAAAAGCTTACGCCCTTAAAGCTTATATTACCCTTGATATCATCGGGTACCATACTTCCGTCTGGCGTTTCCTCCTCAGAATCCAACAGCTCAAAAACTCTCTCGGCGCAAGCAATAGAGCCCTGAAGCTCTGTTATAACACCTGAGATTTCATTAAACGGCTTTGAATACTGGGTTGCATAAGCAAGGAGACAGGAAAGTCCGCCGACGGTGATGGTGCCAACGCCGCCCACTATAACAAGTGAGCCTGCAAGGGCAACTGCCGCATAAATAACGTTGTTGACAAAGCGGGTTGAGGGATTTACAAGAGAGGAGAAAAACACTGCCCTGAGCGTATAATCTCTCAATCTTTCGTTCACCTCGTCAAATCGGTTGACGTTTTCTATTTCACGTCCGAAGCGGCGCACAACCTTTTGATTTTCGATCATTTCCTTTGCAAAGGAGGTTTGCTCGCCTCGCGTTTTCGCCTGAAGCGCAAACATTTTATACGTGTTGGCTGAAACAAACTTTGCTATAAACAGGGACATTGGCGTCAGCACGATAACGGCTATTGCGATTCGCCAATCTATCAAAAGCATAAAGCCGATTGTACCGACAATAGTTATAATACCCGTGAAAAACTGAGTGAATCCCATAAGAAGTCCGTCGGTAAACTGGTCAACGTCGCTTATAACACGGCTGACTGTTTCTCCCTCAGCGTGAGAATCAATATAGCTGAGAGGAAGCGCGCCAAGCTTTTTTGCAGCATCTCGGCGGATATCCCTTGCAACTCCGAAGGTGAGCGCGTTATTCACCACGTTCATAACCCATTGGAGCAAGGCACATACTACGATTACGCCGCCTGCAATAGCAAGATATTTTACAAGAGCTGAATCACCTGCTCCGATGGAGTCGATGGCTTTGCCGAAGGCTGTGGGCAGATACAGAGAAAACGCAACTGTTACTCCTGCCAGAATGATCGAGGCGGCAAGGAGCATTTTATATTTTCCGATATAGCGGAGAATGCGGCTGATCGTTTTCTTCATCACTGCGCACCTCCAAACTGAGAATCGTATATTTCGCGATAAACACTACAAGATTCAAGCAATTCGCTATGGCTTCCCATGCCAACTGCCTCGCCCTCTTCAAGAACGATTATATTATCGCAGTGCATAACGGAGGATGCTCGCTGAGAGATAGTTACAACAGCGGGGCTCCACGGAAGCGCTTTAAGATTTGCACGAAGGCTTGCCTCCGTTGCCATATCAAGTGCAGATGCGCTATCGTCCAGCACAAGAAGCGGCGCACGACGAACAAGGGCACGGGCAATAGTCAATCTCTGGCGCTGACCGCCAGAAAAGTTCTTGCCGCCCTCGGCAACCTTATAATCAAGTCCGCCTTCCTTTTCCATTATAAAATCATATGCGCAAGCTGCACGAAGAGCCTTGCAAAGCTCCTCATCCGTAGCCTCTTCATTTCCCCATCGGAGATTATCACGCACTGTTCCCATAAACAAAACTGCCTTCTGAGGAACGTATGCAATTCTTTTTCTGAGAGCGGAAAGCTGCCATTTGTCAGCTTCAAGTCCCCAAAGGGAAACTCTTCCCTCTGTTGCAGGATAATATGCACCAATGAGCTCAGCAAGCGTTGTTTTTCCGCTTCCCGTTCCTCCGATGATGCCAAGAGTTCCGCCGTTTTTAATTTCAAAGGATATATTTTTAAGCGATGGCTGACCTGAGGCGTTATAAGAAAGAGCGACGTTTTCAAATTTCACTGCCACGTCGCCTTCAGCCACGCTGCCTTCCGTTCTTTCCTCTTCAATATCAAGAATAGCTGAGATTCGCGCACCTGACGCAGCACCCTTTGTGAGCGTTACAATAAGATTTGCAAGCTTTACCAGCTCAACCAAAATCTGAGACATATAATTGTAAAGCGCAACTACGGCACCGATAGTTATTGCACCTGCCTCAACTCTGACAGCGCCGCTGTATATGAGCCAGACGATAGCGCCGTTCAGAACAACGAACGTTACGGGATTGGTCAATGCAGAAATTGTTCCTGCAATACGCTGAACACGATTAAGCGCAGTGTTTGATTCTCCGAATTTTTTCTCCTGTCGGTCCTCCATGCCAAATGCTCTGACAACTCTTGCGCCCCCAAGGCTCTCGCGTGTTACAAGAGTGAGCTTATCAAGCCCCGCCTGAACCTTTTTATAGAGAGGCATAGAGATGAACATAATGGTGTATACAATAATCGCAAGCAACAAAATCGTTCCAAGGAATATAAGCGTTGATTTTGAATCAACTATGTATGCCATGATCGCCGCGCCGAAAACTATAAAGGGTGAGCGCATAAAAAGGCGAAGGGCTAAATTTACGCCGTTCTGAACCGTGTTAACGTCGCTTGTTATTCTGGTTACAAGAGTTGAAACTCCAATGCGATCGATTTCCGCAAACGAAAGACGATGTATTTTTGAAAACAGCTGACTGCGGACAACTGCCGCAAAGCTAACCGAAGCTCTTGCCGCAAAATATTGCGCAGTTATGGAAAAGAGGAATCCGAGCGCACCAAGAAGAGCAAGTATTAAGCTCATCTTCACCAGATGAGGCTTGTCCCCCTTATAAATTCCCAAATCTATCATATTGGCAACCACCAGCGGCACAAGCAGCTCAAAGGTTGCCTCTATCATTTTGAAAAGAGGAGCAAGGACACATTCAATAGTATGCCCTTTCATATATCTAAGCAATTTTTTCATAAGCGTACACTCCCCCACAATAATACATATTAATTATATACCCTCCCCTCATTTATGTCAAACTCTATTTATAAATAACTTGAAAAAAAGCCCTTTCAGAGCTATACTTTAACTATGGAAATGAATTACACTCTTATTTATGCAAAAAGAAAAACGATCTCATTGAAGATCGAAGCCAACGGAAGTCTGACTGTCCGCGCTCCAAAGGGATTGGCAAAATCAGAAATTGAAAAAATCATAAAAAAGCACGCCGCTCGCCTTGAGGATATGCGAAAAAAAGTGCTTGCAAAGGAAAGCGCTACCAAAAGCGCTGATCCGATGGAGCTTGAAAAAAGACTTAAGGACGTTGTTTTCCCGCTCATCGAAAAATATTCTGAGAAAATGGGGAAGTCTCCCGAAAAAATCAAATTCACAAACGCCAAGGGGCGCTTAGGATCCTGCAATAACCGCGGAACAATATGCTTTTCGCGCTATCTCGCCTTATATCCCCGAGAGGCTATTGAATACGTTGTTGTGCACGAAATGGCACACCTTTTTGAATTAAACCATTCGCCCCGTTTTTACGCCATAGTTGAAAAGCTTCTCCCCGATTATAAGGAAAGAAAAAAGCTTCTTGTTTTACCAAACTGTTGAAATTTGACGCTTTATATGATATCATTTATTTATACTGGAATATTATGTTTTGATCATACATAAGGAGCCGTTTATGCTTGATAAAAAGACTGCCTCAGATTTTTTGGCAATACTCACAGAGGAATTGATCCCTGCTATGGGATGCACAGAGCCTATTTCCCTTGCATATGCTTCAGCAAAGGCAAGAGAGGTTCTTTTGGCTGAACCCGAATCCATCACGGCTTATTGCAGCGGTAATATTATTAAAAACGTGCGCTGCGTAACCATTCCCAATTCCGGCGGAATGACCGGCATTGAAACAGCCTGCGCTCTGGGTGCCTTCGGCGGAGATGCAAAGCGCGTTATGGAAGTGCTTGAAGCGGTTACTCCCGAAGCAAGAGAAGCGGCTCAGAGCTTTATAAAGGCGGGACGCTGCGGAGTTGAATATCTTGATTCCGAAATCCCTCTCCATTTCATTATTGAAATGAAGGCAGGCTCAAACCACGTTCTCGTTGAGGTCAGATACAGCCATATCAATATCGTGCGAATTATCCGTAACGGCGAGGACGTTTATAAAAGCGACGTCGTTATAGAGGAAGCCCTTATGGCAGACCGCTCACAGCTAAGCGTTGAAAACATCAAGGAATTTGCCGACACGGTTGATCTTTCTCTCGTCAAGTCTATGTTTGACAGACAGATACAATGCAATATGGATATTGCTTACGAGGGAATGAGCGGGGGCTACGGACTTGGTATCGGTCAGGTTATCCGCGAGGCTTATCCCGAAAGCGTTATCACAAGAATGAAGGCATATGCCGCAGCAGCTTCAGAGGCAAGAATGGACGGCTGCGATATGCCCGTTATCATCAATTCAGGAAGCGGAAATCAGGGCATCGCTTCATCAGTCCCCGTTATCGTTTATGCAAGAGAAAATGCTCTTCCCAAGGAAAAGCTTTATCGCGCTCTTGTTTTCTCAGGTCTGCTTACAATATATCAGAAGGAATTTATCGGCAAGCTTTCCGCCTTTTGCGGAGCAGTTTCCGCATCCTGCGCCGCAGGTGCCGCTATTACTTATATAGCAGGCGGAACAGTTCAGCAGATAAAAGACACCATTGATAACACTCTGGCTGATATTCCCGGAATCATCTGCGACGGCGCAAAAACGTCCTGCGCGGCAAAGATCGCATCTGCACTGGACGCGGCAATGCTTGCCCACTCTCTTGCTATGCGCGGAAAAACCTATGATGCATTTACAGGAATCATCAAAGAGGACGCAGGAGAAACCATCAGCTGCGTCGGCTATATCGGCAAAGTTGGTATGAAGCAGACGGACAAAGAAATCGTTCGACTTATGCTTGAAGAATAAGCTTTATGCGGAGCTGTGGGAAAACCACAGCTCCAATTGATTATTTGCGAGGTTCACTATATGATATACATTCTGCTTTCGCTTATAGGAATAGCACTTGCAGCATCATTCGTTTGCTATATGAAGGTGTTCTATTCCCCGCCACATAAGCCTCTCGGCGAGGATGAATACGAAATACCTCCCGGAGAAATTTACGAGGAATATCGTGATGAAATGATAAGCTGGGTAAAAGCAGTTCGCAAAATGGGCGGCGAAAAGCTCTCAATCAGATCCTTTGACGGACTCACTCTTCACGGAACCTATTTTGAATATGAAAAGGGCGCCGTTACCGAGATTATATTCCACGGATATCACGGCTATGCCGAGAGAGACCTCAGCGGCGGAGTTCACCGCTGCTTTCAGCTTGGGCGAAACGCGCTGATAATCGACCAGAGAGGCCACGGCGCGTCTGACGGCAGAACCACCACCTTTGGAATCAAGGAATACAAGGACTGCCTCAGCTGGATAGATTATGCCATAAAGAAATTCGGAGATGACTGCCGACTTATTATCACCGGCGTGTCCATGGGCGCCTCCACCGTTATGCTGGCGGCAGGAGAAAAGCTTCCCCAAAACGTTCTTTACGTTCTTGCCGATTGCGGCTACACCTCAGCCGAGGAGATAATTAAAAAGGTTATAGACGAAATGAAGCTTCCCTCAGCGATTCTTTATCCGTTTGTCCGACTTGGAGCAATCATCTTCGGCGGCTTTGATCCAAACACCAATTCTCCTATGGAGGCTATGAAAAAAGCCTCTGTTCCCGTAATATTTATCCACGGAACAAATGATGCTTTCGTTCCCTTTGATATGAGCCGCAGACTTTACGAGGCTTGTTCATCTGAAAAGAAAAGGCTTGTGGCAGTTGAAGGCGCAGGGCACGGCCTTGCCTTCCCTGCTGATAAAGAGCTCTATATTTCAGCTCTCCGCGATTTTCAGGCAGAATGTGAGCACTGACAATATAATGACAAAAGGCATTACAACCAATGGTTGTAATGCCTTTTTATTATTTCGCTTCAAGCTTTTTTCTTTTTGCTTCCTCGTATTTGATTTTGTAAATCTCCTCCGTTGCAAAAGCATCCTTTGTTACAACGTCTGTCTTTGTGGGATAGCAATAGAATGAATCTGTTTCCGTTGAAATATCAACGCAGTCAAAGGGCTTGATATGGGGGAAATCATATTCAACGTGGAGGCTGTTTGACTGAAGAGGCTTGCGCTGAATTTCATAGTCCTGCCCGTTATAATGTCCGCGAAGAACAAATCCGTTTTCCGCATCGTGAGTGAGCGTGGCTTTTCCGAGAGGCTCAAAGCGCCAGCATCCCGGCATAGAATGAACGTCCACCTCGTCCTCAAAGCGATATTCTCCGCTCTCGATCTCCGCCTTCACCTGAGCTCTTTCCCATTCAAACCAATCGGGCACGTGAGAAAACTCCGTTTCGCCATCAATTGCAGAAAGGGTGCCATCCTCATTTAAGTTCCAGCGCTTGCAACATTCGGTGCAGAAAAGCTCCGTTCCCTTCGTTGCCATTTTTGATTCCGCCAGGCAAGCAGGGCATTTATAGAGGATCTTGTGCATGCCCTCTGCTCTGAAGGGCTCTGTTATGAGGATTCCGTTTTCCTTCTGATATTTATATTCATCATACTGAAGAGCGCTGGCGATTCTCTCGTTCAGCTGGTCAACGGAAAGGCTTTTTGCTTCCTCCGCAGTTATGATCTTAGTCATAGTTGTGTAAAGGGGAACCTTGCGCTTCTTTTTGCAATTCCAGATAGGCGCGTGGAGATAGTTTCCGTGATGCACAACGGCAACAACGGGCACCTTGTTCATTTTAACAAGACCGCCAAGTGAATCGGGCAAGAAGGACGTTGTTCCATTGGGAGAATATCTCGCCTCGGGATACATACAAAGTATATCTCCGTTTTTGAGAACGTGGCGGATAGAGCGCACAAGGGGCATATCCGTTGTGAACTTTCTCGTGCAGATGGAGCCGATCCATTCCATAAGCCAGGGGCGCATATAATACCCGTCGATATTGACAACGTTGTTGACCTTCTGAGGATGAGTTCCCGTTGCAGTCAGCTCAAAATCAATAAAGGACATATGATTGCTAAGGATCATATAGGGCGGCTTCAGCCCCTCCATATTTATCTTTTCAACCTTATAATCCTTGCCAATAAGCATAATTTTGGAAAGAACCCAGATAAGCCACGTGAAAAACACAGGCTGTCGGATAGGTCTTTTCGCCGTGTTGTAGCGTTTATCCTTTTTATAATTTACGTCCATATAAACCTTCCATCAAAAGTTATTTTGCACATAAAAGCACCGCATATCTATGGAAAAGATTTGCGGCACGATTATGAGATTTATTCGATATTACCGTTCATAACGTCAACAAGCGTTATAGAATCGAGATAGCTGTTTACAACAGAGTTGAGCTTTTTCCAGAGGGGCAAGGTGAGGCAGTTGTTAGAACGCTCACATTCAACCTTTCCAGAACATTCAAGGCAGGAAACAGGAGCCAGAGTGCCCTCGGTGAGACGAAGGATAGAGCCGATGGTGTATTCCTCAGGCGCCTTTGTCAGCTTATAGCCGCCGCCCTTTCCTCGCATACCTAAAAGAAGCCCCTCTGCAACGAGAGCCTTGATAACAGCCTCAAGATATTTTTCGGAAATGCACTGGCGCTCTGCGATATCGCGGAGAGGCACGTATGAGCTGTTGTTCTGGGCAGCAAGATCAAGCATAACTCTGAGAGCATAGCGCCCTCTTGTTGAAATCATCATTTTTCATCACGCTCCTACAATTTCATAATCCCATTATACTATGGGTTTAATGGGATTTCAAGAGTTTTGAGGAAAACGTGTGATTTCAAAAGCAATTTTTCAGCAAACTAACCTTTGCCGTGCATAAAAAAATAAATATTTTCTCTCTATAATAATAAAGCTTTTTTCAGGCGCAAAAATTTCGCCGCGCCGACTTTTGTTTTCTTTATCTTTATCTTTTTCTTATTCTTATTCTTTTTCTTATTCTTGGCTAGATTCGCTAGCGGTCGGTAGCGGTCGGTAGCGGTCGGTAGCGTTCGGTAGCGGTCGCTAGAAATATCCGAAAAAACAACGGCAATACCTTGCAGCCATAAATGCGCTGACAGCAATCTTTCTCCCGCATAAAAATGGAACGACCTTTCACTAGTGGATGAAAAACAACTTTATGCTATATTAACACCTCATCCGTCAGCCTTCGGCTGCCACCTTCTCCCACTGGAGAAGGCTGTGGTGCAACACGACTATCGTGTAGTTTGCAGTTTACAACAAAAAGGGCATCGCACAGCGATGCCCTTTTGTAACTCAAAGGAGAGGATATTGAGTTTTGATTAGTTTAGCAATAAGTTTCAATCAGCCAGAGTACCTCTTCATAAGTAATAAGTCCCTTGCCAATAGCAACCTTTATTTCAGCGACATTCATAGCCTCAAACTGCTCATATGTCATAAGGTGCTTAAACTCATCGTAAGTGAACAAGCCATACTTTTCAATATCAGCCTGTTTTGCATCTGCATCATACTTCATATCTTCACCAATTCCGAAGAATGCCAGCTGCTCAGTTGCAGGAGGTGTGATTGAGAAGAGTCCTTCAATTACGAAGTTATAGTAGTCAACTGTAAGAATTGACCAAGCTTCTATATATTCCTTAGTAGCATTTGCAGAAACAAGTTTAACTGTCTTGTAAGAATCTCCATCAACCTGAACGAAGCTATGGCCGATATAGTCTTCAACATTAGCAGCATTAATATCAACCCACTTATTCAGATCAGCATCAAAGAAGCCATGAACGTTTACAACCTTAACAGTTGTTCCATCCTCAAATGCAAGCTTGATAACGTTGTTCCAATCGTAGCCGTGGTTTTCAATAATGGATGAACCAATAGTTGTATATTCGCCCTTATCGAAATCCCAAACAAGAAGTTTGTCTGCAAATGTTACCTCGTCAATACGCTTCTGTGTTCCGTCCACAAGCATAACAAGTGTATCACTAGTTACACAACCACCACCGCTTGTGTCTTCTGCAATGCTAAATGTTACACCCTTTGCGGTTACCGTTTTGCCGTTTTTACCAGTAAATGAATAACTAGAAACAGCCCATGATGCAGCCTTGCAAGAGCTCTTCTTCAATGTATTGCTTGATTTTACTTCGCCAGTGGAAGAACTGTATGTAATTGATTTAGGATTACCGGGGGAATTCGAAGTGGGTTTTTCGAGAACAATTGTCAATACTTGTCCCTCGTTATAAGTTACCGTAATTGTGGTAGTACCGCCAAAAGCATTACCATTTCCATCTGTTCCTGTCGCCGAATAAGAAATATCAACAGACTT
Source organism: Candidatus Avispirillum sp. (assembly GCA_045656825.1). Lineage (GTDB taxonomy): Bacteria > Bacillota > Clostridia > Oscillospirales > CAG-272 > Avispirillum. The sequence goes on along the minus strand of JAZORY010000005.1, from coordinate 18,433 downwards.
AACGTTAGCTGTTGGGGTGAATGTTGTACCTGCATCTGTAATTGTAAGAGGTGTTAGAGGATTAATACTCAACTTTTTACTACCATCTGCAGTGGAATCAGTATATTTTCCTGTGTAACTACCACTACCTACCGTCAAAGTTGCATCTGGCACAGAAGGTTCAGCAATCGTAAGTTTAATTGATACGGTATAGATATATTCTATAGTTTTATCAACTTTGACAACTTCCTCGCCTTTCAAGCAATAGAATGTATTGTCTACAACCGTAAATTTCAAGGTGTAAATACCTGACTTGTTCAATGTAACAATTTTGTTAAGCGTGTTTCCTTCAGGATCAATGCAGATTGCATTTACTGTGCAATTGCTGCCATATTTAGACGATATCATCAATTTTGTAATATCTAAAGTGAATGCATCTTGACCCTTTTCGTATCTCGCTGTTATACCATTGATATCACCTGTTAAATAACGATCTTCACCACTTACCGCTTGACTACCCAACGAGAATGTAGGCTTAGGAACAATATCTCTTTGTGCATTAGCCTTATAAGGAGTAACTCCGTCATCCTTTGCATTATATCTGCTTGTGCCATTAATTTCACTGCCTGCAATAGAATATACGTAACCAGTTTTATCACCAATTTTAACTATTTCCATTACATAAGGAATTTCCTGCTTATTTGTACGCTGATCGTTTTCAGCAGGGAACGTGGTTGTTTTAGAATTTAGATATGCAATACCCATATTAACTGTGGTCTTGCCGTTGATCGTATGACCGTATTTTGTTACTGCCAACGCACTATTAATGGCTGTTTTTGCGTATGTATTACTTACGCTTGTATCATCGCTTGTAACCCAGTTATACTGCTTGAGATCTCCCTGAAGTATGATGTACGGATTTGCGGTGCTTTCGTTATCACCTACCATAATACCCAAGCCAAGCATAATTTTTTCAGAATTATATGTAGAAGCATTCTTATACTGAATTGTAGTAACATCCTTGATGGTTACTGTATTAACTGCAGTATCTTTAACTCCTGCAATCTGAATATTTGAAAGAGTTCCACATTCTGTTACAGTGTTTTCTATAGTAACGTTACCGCCACCTACGAAAATGTTGTTACGTCCGCCATATGCATAGCAGTTTGAAACGACACTTCCATCACCGCTTACAGAAATCGCAGACAACTGATACATGTATCTAGATCTATCTGACGTACTCGCGTCTTTATCCAAATTGCTAGATACTTTAACTTCTTCAGAGTAAACAAAAGCATTAGGATAAATATCACAAATTACTTGTACATTGTCTAGTATACCGCCAGTTTGAACATTTACATATCCAAGTGTCATACCACCATGGTTGAGATATGTACCCTTGCCGGAGCATGTAACCTTAAATCCGTTACCATAGAAAGCATATCCATCGGAAACAGTAAATCCGCCAGAAATATTATTGAGAAGAACAACGTTGTTTGCGGTTGCATTTGTAGCACCAGTTGCATTCACTGCATCAACAACCTCGAGATTAAGAATAAATGCCGTAGATGTAGCATCCTTAATAGTTACCTTAACAACACCAGTACCTGTGAACTGGATAGTTCCGTTTGTCCAATTGGATGTATTAGCAGTGTATATACCATTTGCATTTCCTGCTACAGTTGTGAATGTAACGTCAACGTTAGCAGAATTAATAGTTCCATTACCATTATGCTCAAAGATAGTTCCAAGAGCAACGGTGCTCTTATCCGCATTACCTACGCGGTAGAGGTAATCTTTGTAGTTAACAAACTTAGTATCAAACTTATCTGCGCCAACAACGTTTACAGTAACAGTTGCTGTATTACAGAAGTAGTAATCAGTAATTGTGATTACAGCCTGACCAACACCGCTGAATGTAAGAGTACCCTGTGTCCAATCTGTAGTATTTGCTGTGTAAGTTCCGCTAACTGTGCTTGTTGTACCGAAGGGAGATATCGTTACCTGAACGTTATCAGACTTAATATCAACTTCGGCATTGTCCATAGCTGCGAATAACTTGTCAATTGTAACAGTAGACTCAGTTACTAACTCTGTATTATCATCTATAGCAGGCTTGAACTTATCAACAGAATTAGCAACCTCACGGTCAAGGATTGTAACGCCTGCGAGGTCGCCTACGCCCTTAGTTGTAACACCCCAGCCGTAGCCTGTTACGAGGTTGTTGAACTCGAGGTAGATATGCTGTTTATCTTCTTTGAGGTCGTCCTGTCCGTCGCCGTTTTCGTCAATGCCTGTCTGGATGCCGCCCATATCGTGTGTCCAAACTGCGCCATCCTTAAAGTGATAGCAAGTAGCGTTTTCTGTTGCATGTTCACCATTAACGATAACGTAGTTCGCTCTGCCGGATGCGGGAACTGTGCCTGTTGTGCCATCAAGGTATGTGATCGTTGTGCCATTGATAGCCTTGATCTCTGTAAGACGGCTCATCTGATAATCGTGTGTATAGGAGGCTGTTGTATTATCGATGATCTCACAGTAGTAATAGTCGTTCCAAGTACCGAAATGAACTGTACAATCCTTCGCTGTGATACCGTTCATCTTGGGGTATGACTTTCCGTCAATAGTTACATTCTCACGAACAGAACCGATGAGCATACCTGTATAGCGGTATGCATAGTACTGATAGTTTGCGCAAACGTCGTTATAAACGTCCATCTGTGCGGAAACGTGGCAGTTTTCAAAATGAATGCCTGCGTTCACAGGATAGTTAACGCTGCTCTGTCCGCTTGTGGGATAGTACTGACCCAGAATACCGCCGCAGGCAACGTCGTAGCTGCCCCAAAGAGCGGAGATCTTGTTGGAGTTATCAACTGTGATATTCTTAAAGGTTGTTTTCAGATCTGCTTCCTTCGCATACCAACCAACGCAACCAACGATACCGCCGTTGCCGATGTTGTATACGCGGGGATTACAATCGAAAATTGCAATGTTTTCAAAGGTTGCGCCATCAGCATAAGCCGCGATAACGCCTGTTGTTGTATATTCGCCATCGGAGGAGAAATTGCTTACAGTAAGATTCTTAACTGTACCGCCATAAATTCTGCCGAAGAGACCCATACCATCACGATAGTACTGAAGAGTTGCATCGTAATAGTTGTTGTCGCCCTTCATTTCCCATGTGTTGTGGTAGAAGTTAGCAACTGTGTGGCCGTTACCGTCGAATGTACCGCAGAAGTTGTAGAAGCCTGTTGTTACAGCAACGCCTGTCTTTTCGTACTTTCCGTCATTACTGTGATAGCCGATGGGGTAGAAGATGATGTCAGGGTTGTTCTCAGATTCCTTATCGCCAAGGTTGATATCAGCGATAAGCTTTACTGTCTTGCCGGAGAAGCTATCCTGCTCGATGCCCTCAGCCATACCACCAACGATAGCGCCGAAGCCTGCAAGCTGGTCAGCGTTTGCGATTGTGAGCTCTGTCTTGGAAGCATCGTACCATAAATAGTCGCGGTTGCCCTTCCAAGCCTTGTCTTCTTCTGCAACGATTGCAACCTCGGAGAACTTCGCCATAGCGAGAACAACGTCGCCTGTTGCGGGATCGTAAGTGAATCCGTTATGAACTGTAAGGTCGTTTGCTGTCATAACAACAGTTTTGTCGCCCTCAACGTGATAAAGAGCATAGTTTCCGATGTTGAGCGCCTTTGACATAGCCTCTTTAACTGTTACAAGAACAGGAACTGTGTTGGCATCGTCAAGGCCTTCAACGTGAACGTCCATAGCGCGAAGAATCTCATTTTCCTCAAGTGCAACGTTGCTGTCTGTTTTTTCCTTGTTTGCAACGGAGAACTTAAGCTCCTCAACGCCCTCACGAATGAGAGTTCCCTCCTGAACAACCGCAACGTATCTGCCGTCCTCGCTTGTCAGGGAAACGTCCTCTTTCAGCTTGCCGTTCTTAACCTTGCCTTTGATGCTGACAGAAACTGTTCCATCCTTAAGCTCGGGGAAAAGCGCGTCTTCGTCATACTTGTTATCAAAGCTATCGTTTTCGGCAGTTGCCTGAGTTGCAACAAGCTTGAATACGAAGCCGTCGCCAACAGACTCACCCTGATACTCATTACCTGCTGTTTCGTCCATATGTAGTGCAACTGCAATAATTGTTTCACTACCCATAGAAAGCTCGCCGCGGGCAGCCTCGCCGCCGTTAAGCGCATCTGCAAGATAGCCGAGAGAGCTCATGCCCTCAAGATTGCGATTTTCTACATTTGCCAAAACGCCTGTTGAGTAATAAACTCCAATAACCTCAGCAAGCTTGCCAACCTCAGCAACAGAGCCGAGAGTGAGCGAATATTTGAAAGCGAGGTTTCCGGCGTTTTTGATTTTAACGTAGCGAACCTCGGTGTAGCCGGGCTCCCAATTGTCATAGTCAAAGGGAACGCCGTCCGCTTCTGTTTCGGCGTTATACCAATCGCCTGAGGCCAGATCGTCTGTCCAATACATCTCCGCGTCCAGATTGCCGGACTGGATGATGTTTCCGCTTGAGGTTACGTTGTCAGTAAACCAAGCGTAAGTGGTGCCGAGAAGCATAGATATGCACAGAATAAGCGAAACTACGCTTAGCATCAGCGCCTGCTTTGTTTTCTTCATTGTTTTTCCTCCCCTTAAACTTTTTTCATCGCCTATATTAGATGAAATAATGTTGTAAACTTCCTTTTTGCCAATAGAAATTGAATTTGTATGCCCTTTGCCTTCTCCTCGAGGAGAAGGTGTCATCGAAGATGACGGATGAGGTGTATCAAGCCTTCTCCAGTGGGAGAAGGTGGCGGCGGAGCCGACGGATGAGGTGTATTAAGCCTTCTCCAGTGGGAGAAGGTGGCGGCGGAGCCGACGGACGAGGTGTATCAAGCCTTCTCCTCGAGGAGAAGGTGGCGGCGAAGATGACGGATGAGGTGTAAAAAAGCGTTATATTCAGTAACTCCTCATCCACCATTGTTTCCAGTCATCGCCGTGTGTCGTGAGCTATCGCTTCGATACACTCAGCTTTGCTCACTCGCACTTTGGATGACACCGCTTGAGAAAACGATACTCAATCGTTTTCTCGGCACTAACCCCTTCTCCCGCAGGAGAAGGCAGGGGTTATAAATTATCGCTTATCTAACTAAGCCTCCCCTAGCAAGTGGAGCCTTTGCTATATCTCACCAATACATATTCAATTTTTGGGGAAACACTGTTCCCTGCGTATTTCTACGGCAATCAAAAGGCGCCGACTCCGTCGGTGCCCTTTGATTGCCGCCTATCCCCGAAGGGATAGGTCGGCGGGGGATTAATTGTATGGGTTAGTTGTTTTAGTCTTCTTTCCAATAACCTACATCAGGTCTTGTGTTGTCATAATAGTCAGTAAAGCTACCGTAGTGCGTATCTTCGTTAACACAATTTTTGTATGTATCCAGTGCATTATCATAAACATGATCATGGAAAACCCAAATGTAAACATATCCATAACTAAGTAAACCGCTACCATTTTTCTTGTACTCTCTGCACAGTTCCCAATATCCTGCATCCTGATCCACTTTACCATTTTCATCAAGGAAGAATATACGTGATCCATCACCTGCACCACTATCCCAGCTGGAGTCAAGCTTCAGTTTTGCCGTTTCAGTATAGGTGCCAGCAGTGTTATAATCAGTGTAATAAGAATACGATTTATTAACATACAGATCATCCATTGCTTGCTTCCAGTCATTCGGGTCACCTTGATAATATAGCGTTACCTGATCTCGCTTAGAACCAGACAGCTCTGTAAAAGCATTTGATCCAATACTTGTGATAGTTTCAGGGATTTTCGCCGCATAAATATCATCATAACTCTTGAAAGCGCCATCATTGATTATGGTAACAGGTTTACCGTTGACGTATGCAGGGATTTCAACAAGAGTTGAACCTACTCCGTCGGCATATCCGGCAACCTTATAATGGTCAATCTCTCCGGTGAGATCATCATAAACCTCAATCAACTCTGCACCATTATATCTATAGTGCGGTCTGATAGTTACATCCTTATAACCTTTGAAGCTCTCCCAATTGGTATTATCATCAGCCAATTGAACCTTAACTGTATCACCGTTAGTATCCGTACCTCTAACATCCCAATAGATTAATTCGAAACCTTCTCCGGGATTAGGCAAATTCTTCTTTGCTTCCGCAAAGGCATCAGGGAGGTTGTCAACATTAATTTCATTGAAGAAACACCAGGCCAAAATGTTAGAATTCTCGTCAACGAAGCTTGCGGTATAGGGAGAGGTGAAATAAGGATAAAGAACTATATTCTGGGTGTTACCTTCGGGTATCACTGCAAGCTTAACCGAAGCTGCAGTCATCCAACCGCCAAATGCATAGCCGTTATAGTCTTTCATATTCTCTTTTGCCCACTCATCAACAAGCTTCTTTGCCTGGTCGCTACCAACTGCGAAAGACTTTGTGTTGTCAGTAACATACACAATATCAAGAACCTTGCTATCATTCACATAAGTGATAGAATATTCGTACTTTCTTACAGTAACATTATCATGTGAGTGCTGACCATAAACGCCCTGTCCGCCACCATACAACTGAGCGAACTGACGAAGAACACCACACTCATCACCGTCTTGGTGCTTGTGGTTCATATCTGTAACAAGATTACCGTTTGCATCATTAGGAACGCCCCATCTGGGATTAGAGAAAGCATTACAATTCTCACCAACCTGAGTACGAACCCAAGGATATCTGGGATTATGGTTAGAGAAATTGCAATAGGTGTAATTCACCCAATCACCATAATAAACATCTACGTTTTCACACTCCAGGAAAGGTGCCTGAGCCAGTCTGTTCTCGCCGGCAGGAAGGTCTGTGTTTCCGATGAGCATTCCTGCGCGACGATATGCATGCCACTGATAAGCAGATGTGATATCGTTGTAAACATCCAGTCGGCAACGCACAACAACGTTTTTCATTACAACTTTAGTGGTATTATCATCATCCCAGCGGCCACCAATCACGCCGCCGCAAGAAGCGTCAAAGTCGCCCCAAAGAGTACCTACCACTACGTCGTTGTGTACGTTAACGTTTTCAAAAGTATGTACGTTCTCTCCGGTAGACTTACCAGTAGTAGAATCTCGTTTGCATGTAACTTCGCCTACAACACCACCGGTGGAACGCTGATAGTTAGCTATCTTGGAATTATAAATATCGATATTTTTATAAGTACAATTACCCTGAGAGTAGCCAACCAGGACACCCATGTCAATGCACTCCATGCGAATATTGGCGCCACTGATTTTAAGATTCTGAATAGTTGCATCAACTACTGAAGCAAACAGACCGCCACCTGCCATAGAGTAAGAATATCCCAGATCCCAGCCATCCTGGCAAAGATCGAAAATGAAATTATTATTACCGTCAAAAGTACCGTTAAAGGTCTTACCATCGGGAGTATAGCCATCATAGTCATATCCCCAACCGATGGGATCGAAGTTCTTACCGCTAAGATAAATGTTATTGTTAAGCTTAACAAACTTGCCTGCAAATGTAGGATCAAAGCCTTCCACTACCGTCTTTCCATCCACCAAGTCGCGGAAATAAGCCAAGTTGTCGGCATTAGCAATAAGATAGGGATCAGTTTCTGTACCGGAGCCTGTAAAGGCAGTCGCGGTCTTACCATCCCAAGGGTTATTAGTATCGGCTACCACTGCAACCTCAGAGAAGCTTGCAAGTGCAAGAGTTACGTTACCTGTAAGGGGATCGTAAGAAAACTCATTGTGGTTTACAGGGTTAGCAACCTGAGTCATAACAACAGTTTCGCCATCTTCTACGTGGTAGATCTTGATCGCGCCTGTGTTGATACCTATTGTCAGATACTGCTCCAGAGTGATAAGCATAGGAGTTGTGTTGCCCTCAGCAACGCCCTCGATATGAACGTCCAGAGCACGCATTTTCTCTGTTTCGCTCAGCTTAATGTTGGATTCGGAAGTATCCTTCATAGTTACGTTCAGTTCAAGAGAACCAACGCCATCCGCAAGCTTTACGCCTGCGGGAATAACTGCAGAAACGTCGCCTGCATCTACGTCAACCTCGGTTGTTGTTGTGCTCTGATCATCAAGCTTTACAGCTATATTAGCAGAACCGCCCTGGAAGCCGGGGAAGAAATCTGCTTCAGCATTTTTGTCATACTGATCATCAAAGCTATCGCTTTCGGCTGTTGCCTGAGTTGCTACGAGCTTGAACACGAAGCCATCGCCAACGGATTCTTCCTGATAGTCGTTGCCGGCGGATTCGTCCATATGGAGCGCAACCGCTACAACTGTTTCGCCATTAGGCGCAAGAGAACCGTATGCTGCCTCGCCGCCGTTCATAGCGTCGGAAAGATAGCCAAGGCTTGTCATTCCTGCAAGGCTACGGTCTGCAATATTTGCAGTTACGTTATTTGCATAGTAAACTCCGATAACCTCTGCAAGCTTGCCAACCTCGGAAAGCGCGCCAAGTGTAAGAGAATATTTGAGCGCAAGGCTGCCTGCGTTAACTACCTTTACGTAGCGAACCTCTGTGTAGCCGGGCTCCCAATTATCATAATCGAAGGGGACGCCGTCCTCTTCTGTTTCAGCGTTATACCAAACGCCTGTGGACAAATCGTTTGTCCAATACATCTCAACGTCCAGATTACCGGACTTGATGATGTTAGGGCTTGATGTTACAGTGTCTGTAAACCAAGCGAACGTTGCGCCGACCAGCATTGAGATGCAAAGCATCATGGAGATAAAGCTCAATATCAGCGCCTGCTTTGTCTTTTTCATAACTTTTTTAACCTCCTAAACAGATTTGTCTTAACCATTTATGTGAATTTTTAACACTTTTTAGCGCAAAAAATTATATTCAATGTTTAGGTTTTTGATTTGTAAACTCGCAATAAAATGCGCAAAAGTGCGGCAAGCTTTCGCTTTCCGCACTTTTATCTTTTTCGCAAAATCCGCCCTATTCCCTGCTCCAAAAAGCGCGGAATTATAAAAGGGGCAGGTTTTATGTAACCCTAATTAGAGAGTTACTGTGATGCTTGTTACTGTGATAGTCTCAGACTTATCGGGGCTTGTCATACGAAGCTCAACTGTAACCTTTGTGCCTGCATTTTTGCCATCGTGGTCAATAATACCGCAACGGAAGATCTGAACCTCGTCATGAATTCCCTGGTATGTCCAGTTGCTTTCTCCGCCGTAAGAAACTACACCGAGAAGACCTACATCTTCATAAGCTTCATCACTTTCAGGAACCCAGATACCGATCCAAGGGTAATCTGCATATGTACCTGCAAGGATGATACCATCGTCAACTGCCTTGCCATCTTCTGTGGATACGAAGAAGTCGCATGTCCAACCCTTGTATGTCTCCAAAGGATATGTGTTTGTGTAGTTAACGATGTTGAACTCGTACATGTTAAATGTGAGTTCCTCTTCGCCACTGGGCTTAGTGTCATCAAACTCGTTCCAAAGGATTACATTAGCTGTGCCTTCCTCAACAGGAACAGCAGGTGCTGTTGTGAGAGCGCCTGCATCATACTGGTCGTCGAAGCTGTCGTTCTCATATGTTTCCTGTGTTGCAAGAACGTTGATACCAAGAACAACTTCAGGAGCAGGAATTGCTACGCCATTCTCGTCAAGACCATTCTTGTAGTTTGCTTCGTTGCCAACTGTTTCGGGCATGTAAACTACGAGAGCAAGGCACTCTTCAGAAGCTGCACCGGGGATATCTGTGGGCATATTGCTTGCGGGATAAAGTGTGCCCGCTGTTGCGTAACCCTTGCCGATTGCCTTAACCTCATCAAGGTCAAGTGCATCACGTGCCTCTGCACGGCTTCCGTAAGGAGTATCTACATCCTCAACTGCGCCCATAACGATGTGATCAGAAAGGCTGAAGGGCTTGTTGTAAACATTTACAGAGCTAACCTCTGAGAAAATATTAACGCCAAGCTTGTAATCAAATGCAAGAGAACCTGCATTTACAACCTTGAGGTAAACAGTTTCTGTGTGGCCGGGCTCCCAAAGTGTGTTTTCCATAAACACATTTGTGTTCTCACCAACAGGCTTCCATTCCTTTGTGCCGTTTTCATCAACTACAAGGTAGTAGAGTTCAACGTCGAGGTTACCTGCAACGATCTTGTTCTTGCTGCTTGTAACAGAATCTGTGAACCACGCGAATGTTGTACCGATAAACATAGAAACACAAAGAACAAGAGCCATAAGGCTTGTGAGAAGAGCTCTTTTTGTTGTTTTTCTATTCATTTTATTTTCCTCCTATAAAAATTCACAAAAGTATCCTATTGTGTCATTTAATTGTACTACAATATAAATGCGATGTCAAGAAATCACCCCCCCTCCCGAAAAAAGTTCATAAATTATTAACAACATTTCGCGTCAATAATAAGAATTTTTTCATCGCAAAACAAGCTCTCAAAAACAGCAAAAAGCACCTCCCAAACCGCTCGCGCCTGCAACGATCATAATGGGCGCAATATTTGCAACGAACATGGCAAGAACGTGCTGAAGACCAAAGGGTATAGATTTCAAAAGAGGAACACTGCCACTCAGAGAATAGATATTCTCAATGGACGTCGCCTCTTTGTTTTTTCTTTTGAATATATTTTTCCTTCTCGTCGGGAATTATGATTTAACATAACACACTTCGACTGAATTTGTAATAAATTTGCTTATTTCAGCGCAAAAGCTTCTTTTCTTTTATTTCTCCTGACACGATTGACGTGCCGCTCAAAATCGCCGTTGTTTATCAGCTCCGCCAGAACCAGCTGAAGATACGTGGGAACGGGGCAGGAAAGGAACCCAAGCCGCTCCTTATAAAGCGCCGCAAGGCTCCTTGGGAGAATCATATATCCCACACGAAGCGAAGAAGAAACGGTTTTTGAAAAGGTGTTCATATATATAACGTTGTCCTTAAAGGAATGAGAAAATAGAGTTTCCTCGTGCTTTCTGGAAACTGAAAACTCAGATTCGAAATCGTCTTCAATTATGTATCTCGTGCCCTTCTCTGCCCATCTCAGATATTCGTGTCGTTTGGACGCCGTCGCCGTAACACCGCTGGGATAGCTTCGGTATGGCGAGATGTGCAAAACGTCGGCTGCGGAGCTTTTAAGCGCCGCGCTGTCAATACCGCTATGAGACAAGGGCAGCTTTTCAAGGCATACGCCTGCGGTGCTATATACCTGCTCGATCTTTTTATATGACGGAGATTCTATGGCAAATATTTTATCTCTGCCCAGAAGCTCCACAAGAAGTCTATACAAATACTCCGAGCCCGAGCCGATTATGATCTGATCTATATCGGCAATAATACCTCGATTTCGGGCCAGATATACTCTGATGGCTTCTCTGAGCTCAACCGTTCCAAGATTTGAAGAACGCTCAAGTATTCCCTCTCCCGTATCACCAATCACCTTGCGCATGGTTTTTGTCAGCACGGAGAAAGGAAACTCCGTGTTGATGCTTGTATGCTCTGCAGGCTGAATTTTATGTAAGCTGCTTTGAATCGGAGCACTTGCAAATCCATCATCAGCACGAAAAATAACAAAAAATCCGCTTCGCTCCCTCGCCTCAACATATCCTTCATCGCAAAGCAAGGCATAGGCATGCTCAACGGTTACGGTGCTGACCCCGCTATCAAGAGCAACTGTTCTTTTTGAAGGAAGCTTACTCCCAAAGGAATAAATACCGTTTATAATATCCTCACGCACCTGCTTATACAGCTGCTGATATGCAGGAATATGAGCCTTTTGGTCAATTATATACTTCATCTGGTTATATAAAATTCTTCCTTTCTGACCATTTTAATATCATCAGTTCCATTATATACTAAAATAAAATTAAATCAATATAATCATATCACGGAGTTGATAAAGTGAAAGATAATAACAGAACAAAAAGAATTGTAATATCATCCATGCTGACAGCGCTTGTCTGCGTGGCGACAATGATCATAAAAATCCCCTCTCCGCTCAAGGGATATTTGAATTTGGGCGACAGCGTGGTTCTTCTCTGCGGATGGCTGCTGAATCCCCTGTACGGCTTTCTTGCAGCAGGCTTTGGAAGCGCACTGGCAGATCTGTTCTCAGGCTACGTTATGTATGCCCCCGCAACCTTTCTTATCAAGGGGTTGATGGCATTGATGGCATACTGCATTTTCAAAGCTTTACGTAAAAAGTTCAGCAATCTTCCTTCCAGAATCATCTCAGGTGTTGTTGCCGAGGTGGTTATGGTGCTTGGATATTTTGTGTTTGAAGGATTTATGTACGGCTTTGGTCCCTCCGTTGTTAACATCCCTGCAAACGGTGTTCAGGGCGTTGCAGGCCTGATCCTCGGCTGTGTGCTTATCAGAGTGTTTGAAAAGAGCAAGATCTCTTTTTGATTTGGGATAAGACATAAAGAAAAGACACCCCGAGGGGTGTCTTTTTGTTATCCATAAATGTTTATATCCAACGCCTTTTTCGTTCGAGCATTTCTCCGTTAAAGGTTATATAGCTATAACCTTCCCTATCATAACCGGCTTCAATATTATGCCCTTTAATATTAGCACAAAGCTTGTGCTCAAACTCCATAATTCCCTTCTTTTCGTCGTATATCTTTCCGTTTACAACAAGCTCATTTGTATGCTTAACTCGTCTATAGCAAATGTTATATCCAAGATGGGACACCTCAAGCAAAATTCTCGCTTTTACGGTATCATCAACATAACGAACAGCGCCCTCTGATTTCTTCTTGCTATGCTTTGCCGCTTCTCTCTTTTTATAAGAATTACTTCCAAGACCGTATATCATAATAAAAACAGCTGCTGTAATTGCAAAGATTCCTATACCTATATAACAATTGTCATAGTCGTCAACATCCTGCTGAGACTCCTCAAAATCCATAAGCTCCAGCGTTTCAGTTTTTAGCTCAGCAACATAATTATTATTGGGATTAACAAGAGCATAGATCTTTGTTCCTTTGGAGAGAGATTTCATTTGCTCAATAAACTCTCCGCTTTGGGTATGTGGGTAAATATCAAGATGCGTACCATCGCTCAGGTTGATACCGCTATAATTTTTCCCCAACTCATAGCTTTCAAAATATCCTTCATATGCGATAGCCTCTTCGCGCGACACAGGTGTATTGGAATTCTGGGATACGATCATTACCACTCCCATAATAATACCGATTATGCCAAATATAACACAAGCAATGGGAGACTCCAATGCCGCATCAGCCCAACCCCATCTGTCATAATATTTTTCCTTTTTCATAGTTTCACCTACTTTACAATCTCAATATAACACATATATATCAAAAGTACAATGATATAGAGCAAAAAAGACACCCCAAAGGGTGTCTTTCGTTTGGCAAGTTGCACCGATTTAGATATCCGTTTCTTATTTCAAAATCATGTCACTCTTGACTTCTTTACCATTCTCCAGTAACCGTAAAATAAAAGTCTACACTCTCTCCTGCAACAATGTATTCAAGAGTTACATTCTTTTTGATATTCTCGATCAATGATGCTGTCTAATTTTATTGTAATATTCCTTCAAATAGTTCAAATAGGTTTCTGCAATCTTGGAAACGCCAATGTTTTCAGTAGGATTTTCTTCACCTCTGTACATTGCTATGTAAGTATAATAACAAATCGCATCCACATATTCCTCTTTATCTAAAAAACTGCTCATTCTGCATTCCTTCACAAGCTCAAGAGGAGAATTACAGAGGTCTTCCCCCCATTTCATTCTCACCTTATCTGCAGCAAAGGGATCGACATCTGTGTAAGATTTCAGTACATCACTATTTTCAATAATAGAGTTAAAATCAAGAGGAGCAATTGCTCGGTAATTTCCTTGCTCCGATCTATTGTTTAGATAATTAACAGCACGTCCAACAATACCATACAGAGCTTTAATAAAAGGCTCCTGTTCAGACACCATAGAGTAGTTACTTTCTCTAAAAACAGTAAAACGCATATACAGATTGATCAATTTATCATTAATGACAGCACGCATAAAATAGTCAATTACCACTTTCGCAGCCACTACGCACCCAGTATCAGCAAAAGCGCGAGCAACCAACTCCTTCTTTAGAGTAGGCAAAATTGCTTCTTTTGAGATGGTTGTTTCGGTCTTGGAAAGCATATGTTCAACGCCTTTTTCAAAGTTGATAGATGTTGCACCGCTTTTTTCAAGAACAGAAAAAATATATTCAAATTCTTCATCCAAATTGATAGACACAAAAAAATCGTTAATAATTTTTTCCTGTTCTCGTCTTTTTTGTTCTCTCTCTTCCTGCAAGGCCTGCTCTTTTGCCTGGCGCTCCTGCTCTTTAACAGTGGGATCAACAGCCTTAACAACTTCATTCTTGACCGACTCAACAGCTTTACTTGCCATTTCGCTCAATTTGTCAACATCTACCGATTCTACCACTTTGTTGACTTTTTCTTTCAACTTATCAAATAATGCCATAATGAAATGCCTCTCTTCATAGTTATTTTTAATTATTTGTTATTATAATGTAAATTTATCTCGGTCTAAAACTCGCACAATTTGGTCTTCTGAACGCCATACTGCAACGACTAACCTGTGCACATCTATTACATTGGTCTCTGGTATCTCGATTCTCTTTTTGTTTCCGATCAAATTCTGCTCTTTCAGCTCTACGGCGTTCTTCATCTGCACGACGGCGTTCCTCGTTTTGACGATCACGCTCCTGTCTGTCCCGCTGATTCATTTCTTCGCGATGACGACGCTCTTCATGTCTACGACGTTGTTCTTCTTCGCGTTGTCGCTGCCATTCCTGTTCCTTCTGGAAATTCATTTGTTCTGTGTGGTGTCGTTCTTCATCTCTACGACGTTGATTTTCTTTTTCACGTTCCAATTCCAGCTGTCTTTCACGATATACAATATCTTCATACAGATTGATTGCTTCTTTCAGATTATCAGCTCTGCCGTCCTTTAACAGATTGATCAGAACATCCAACACAGGTAAATAATTTATTGACACCAAATCGTTGGTATCGTTCAGTTCTTTCAGGGCAGGCAACATTTCCTCTTGGTTAATTGCGTTAACCGCTGCCTGTCTGTCTTCTTCCAATTTCTCAGAAATAGCTTTTTCCTCACGACGACTTGCGAGATAGCGCTCTCTCCATTCGGTATACTCACGAACGAAAGCCTGACTTGCCTCATCGAAAGCATTCATTGCCTCCTGATAGGACTGCATATCCTGGGCATATTTTTCTTCCTTCTCTCTTTTGTCTCGCTCATAAGCCTCGACTGCCGTTCTTGTTGCTTCTTCATCTGCCAGCTTTGCTTTATTTGCTCTCCAAAAGAAGAAAGCTATTACTGCAGCGCAGACCATCAGAATCGTTATATGATAAATCAAACTACCAAAACCTCCTGCAAATAGGGCTTTGGGGTTCAAGAAAGAAACTGCGACAACTCCTGCTACAATGGGGAAGCAGCCTAACTTTTTCCTATTATCAATAGTGTACTTTTTTTCGTTTGTAGGGCATGTTCCAACTTTCGGTTTTTGTGGTTCTTTGGGCTCATAAGCACTCTTATACGCCGCTATCAAAGCATCAATTGTCTGATCGTCTTCGTGATTTATTGATTTTTCCCAAGCGGTTCTTTCAGCCTCGTCCTTATAATTACCGGGAAATATTGGAATGTTAACTGTTCTTACATAGTGATCCTCCGGTACAAAATGATCCATTTTGTACTGAAGCCTTTTGACACGGTTGTACAGACCAGAAATGGTTTCCAATTTTCGAATCAATTCTGTACCAGATAAACCCTCATTCTGGAACATTTTTTCACACCTCTCTGTAACCCAAATTTGTTTTGCTACTCAATAGCTATTCTCATTATAGCCTTATAAGAATACCATGTCAACCCTATGTGACTAACTCTTGCATGGTTTTTATGATAACATATTCTTATAAGACTATGATAGGGGTGACAATATGGATATCAGCAAACGATTGATCAGTTTGCGGCAACAATGCGGTTACACGCAGAATGGCTTAGCAGAAAGAGCTGGTGTATCACAGTCACATCTTCGTCGTGTCGAACTAGGGCAAGCCGATATTACCGTTAATCACTTAGAGCTCTTGTGCGATGCGATGAGTATTTCATTAAAGGAGTTCTTTGATGAAGCAAGTAGCGAAGACGAATTTGCCGTCACTTTTTCAAAGCTCTCCCCAAAGCAAAAGAAATTGCTGATAGCATTTCTTGAAAGTCTATAAATAACGGTAGTTATCATATTAACCGCACCACGCTATCATCTTTAACTCTCTTTATTTTTGTAATTAGAGCTTATCGAAACACCACATAATGACATAGCCACTATATCACAAAAAAGGATACCACCAATAATGGTGTCGCTTTTATGGTTGATAATAGACAGCGTATTTGAATCTATATTTTCGGACCTTATTAAAAAGAGAAAACACCATCCATTCGGATGGTGTTTTATTTGGTTAGGGGTGGGATTTGAAAGGCCCAACGTTCGATATAGTCGTCTTGCTCGGCACTAGCGACCTCACAATACTCCTTATCTCTCGTTTCTCAACCTTCTCGCTCTTCCCGCCACCGGCGGCGCTCGGCGGTTTCGTCCCACGGCTCCGGGAACCCGGAAGCCTCGCGAAGCGCAGGTCCCGCCCTCTCAACCAAAACAAAAAAGACACTCTCCCCTGTGTCTTTCGTTTGGCAAGTTGCACCGATTTAGATGCCTTATTAATTTAGGCTTTTACCATACAAATTGAATCCATCCTATAATCAAAAGGTGTAACGGATAGTATATGTAAAACATCCATTTCATAATCTGATTTATTCTTTTACTGTGTCCCCTCTGCCCATTATACATCTTGATAATCGGTATTGATAAAATGACAGCCATTTGTATTAATCCATATAGTTTATCAATTGCAAAGAAATAGACAATTGAATAAATAAGAACATAAAAAATCATCCAAAGCATTTGTCTTTTGAAATTTTCTCGGTTTGTACCAAATGCCAGAACACAAAGACTTGCGATACAACTCCAATCACTAATAAAACTAATTAAACAGATGAGTATAACAAGAACCGGCTGTATGTTTTCTTTTATTTTTTTGCTATGCACTACCCTAAGCATTACCAAACCCCAAGCGAGAGGCCACATAACACTTGTTTGATTTAGAATATCGCCATAATAGAAAGGAATAAAGGATTTCCAATCAATATAATTTGCTGATGCAAACACATAAGCAAAATGCGATATAACAGCAAATACGAATAACCGTGTTGTGTATTTTTTAATATCCTTGGTGTAGTGATAACCTTCTGCTATAAAATAACACATAATGGGGCAAGTAATTCTGCCTATAATATGCAACATAATCGGGACTATCTCATAGGGATATCCCGGAAAGAGTAACCAAGCAATATGGTCTATGGTCATTGCTATGATTGCAATAACTTTTATCATATTTGAGTTTAGTATTTTCTTCATAAATCCATCTATAATTTCTTAATTTCAAAATTATTATATCATAAAATTCTAAACTTTTCCATCTAATATTGTACTCTTATTTAGTTCAGTTTCTCTCTAATTTGTAGGGACCGACTCCCTTGCTAAATACAGGTCCCTCCCCAGTCGCATAGTCGTCGGCCGTGGAGTTCATATCCTATCTCAGCTAAACAAAAGAAAACAGACCCTTTTAGGTCTGTTTTCTTTTGTTTGGCACTTCGCACCGATTTAGATATCGGCATAAAACAATTCGATAAATTGTAGTTTATAATACCGTGCAACTCGCATCGGATAATTTATTCATTGCTCTCTTATAGTGTTATTTCTCTTTATACGATTCCCATTGCCATTTCTACCAACAACGCAACGACAACGACCAACGCCGAGATGATAAAACCGTGGATCATCGGACGGATACCGGCTTTCTTCATGCTTGAGAAGGAAGTGTTGAGACCGATGGCTGCCAATGCACATACCATAAGGAATTTGCTTGCACTCTTGGTGCCGGATACAACAGCGGCAGGAATTGGGAACACGCTTGCTACAATAGACATTGCAAGAAATCCGAGAATAAACCAAGGGAATATCTTTGCAATGCTGAAATTTGCCTTCAGTTCGCTTCCGTTTTTGCTGTTTGCAAGAGCTTCTTTGCGCTTAAGACGGAGCTGCACAAAAGCAAAGGTAATAACGGTAGGAATAATCGCAAGGGTTCTTGTGAGCTTTACCATTGTGGCAAAATCACCTGCGCCTTCTGAGAAGGCATAGCCGGTCGCAACAACGGAAGAAGTATCGTTAACTGCCGTTCCCGCCCAAATACCGAATGCCTGATCGGTCATTCCCATCGCTTGTCCCATAATGGGAAACAATACGATCATTGCCATATCGAACAGAAAAGT
>JAZORY010000004.1:0-27896 GCA_045656825.1 Candidatus Avispirillum sp. | reverse complement strand
TTTATGGATAAATTCTCCGTTTCCAGAATTGTCGGAGCTCCTCCCGGATACGTTGGATACGACGATGGCGGACAGCTGACGGAAAAGATCCGTCGCCGTCCCTATTCCGTAGTCCTCTTTGACGAGATCGAAAAGGCTCATCCCGACGTTATGAATATTCTTCTTCAGATCCTTGATGACGGAAGAATAACAGATGCTCACGGTAAGACTGTAAGCTTTGAGAATACGGTTATCGTTATGACAACAAATGCCGGCAGCGGCGGCGGTATGGCTCTTGCAGGATTTGCAGGAGAGGGCGCTTCAAGAGAGAAGGACAAAACCGAAAAGGCTCTCGCTGATTTCCTTCGTCCCGAATTTCTTAACCGCGTTGACGAGATAATCACCTTCAATTCTCTCACAAAGGAAAACTTCGTGGGAATTGCAAGGATTATGCTTGACGATCTTAAGAAGGCGCTTCTTGAAAAGCATATAGGATTTAATTATACAGATGCGGCGGCAGCAACGATTGCCGAGAGATCCTATTCCGTTAAGTTCGGCGCCAGAAATATGCGTCGTTATATCCAGACGGAAATCGAGGACAGCGCAGCTGAGGAGATTGTTCGGAATCGCGGCAGAATCTCTGCAATCAGCGTAGATAGCGAAAACGGCGAAATCAAGGTTACTGCAATATAATTACATTTTGAGGAAACAGAATAATGGAGCAGGAAAAGAATTGGCATTATATGGAGACCTTTGAGCTGGAGCGAATATTCAAAACAAGCTCAACGGGCCTCAGTGATGCAGAGGCGGCGAGGCGAACGAGAGCCCGCCGAAACAGAATATGGCAGGTCAGGGGAGACACGGTCGGTAAATATGCAGCCCGAAGCCTTCTGGACCCATCTGCAGTATTGCTCCTGCTTTCCGTGATAGTTGCGGCATTTTACGGAGAGGGGGCAATTGCGGCATCGGTGTTTATATTGATGCTCTGCGCAAAAACTGCACAGATACTTGCCTTCACCGTAGCTGACACGATGCTTAAGCGAAGCACGGAGGGCGTTGTTCCGAAGGCGCGTGTTGTTCGCGAGGGAAGCGTTCGCGAGATTCCCGCCGAGGCGGTAGCCGAGGGGGATATGGTCATTCTCGATTCAGGCGATATTGTTCCCTGCGACGTGAGATTAACTGCGGCGGAAAGCGTTCTTGCGGCGGAAAATCTCCCCGGTGGAGGACATGGTCTTTATATAAAAAATGCAGATCCCATAAACAGTCATCTGAAGGACGTGCCCATTGAGATGCGCTCAAATATGCTCTATGCGGGCTCAACCGTGGTTTATGGCTTTTGTATGGGTATTGCTGTTGCAACGGGCAAAAGAACTCTGCGAGTTTCACGAGACGGCGTCATAGAGCTTTCAGGCGGCGAGGCGATTCCAGTTCTTGATAAGCTTTCAGAATGGAGCCGAATCTGCCGACTTGTGCTTGTTGGCGTAGCCTTTGCGGTAACCATAATCGGAGTTGTCTTCGGTCAGGGGCTTATCAACGCGTTTTTATCGTCCTTTGCTATGGCATCCGCTTGTATGAGCGAATTCCTTGCGGCATTCGGTGCGCTGACAGTGGCATTTTCGCTCAGTGCTTCCTA
Source organism: Candidatus Avispirillum sp. (assembly GCA_045656825.1). Lineage (GTDB taxonomy): Bacteria > Bacillota > Clostridia > Oscillospirales > CAG-272 > Avispirillum. The sequence goes on along the minus strand of JAZORY010000004.1, from coordinate 26,284 downwards.
TAAAAAAGAGGGCGGTATCCCCGAAAAAACAAATTTCAGATGTGCTTCTCAAATTGAAGATGCGGCTCATGCAGACGTGCTCCTTCTTCGTAGCGCATCACTTATAAAAAACGGAATTTCATCGCTTCATTCCTTCTATATTGAGGGTAAAAGCGTTGACGTAGAAAAGGAGAAGGACTTTGATGCAAGTCTTCTGACGTCCTATGCGGCGTATGCGGCAGGAATCGGATACGACGGAAGCGGAGGAGACGAAACTACGTTCCTTTCAGCATTTTATCTGAAAAAAATGAGGGCAGAGCATAGCAGAGAGATCCCTCCGTATTATATTGCGGCTCATAAGAAGGCAACGGACGCTGAGGCTGAAGGGCTTGATTGCTCTCTTCTTGTGCGAGACGGAGATTATTATTTCACGGCTATGGGCGATGCCATAAACGTTCTGGACAGATGCTCAAAGGAAAGACTTGGCGGCGAAAGCGTTTCCTTTTCAAAGGAGAGAAAGCTTGCGGCACAGCGACACGCTGCTGATCTTCTGGCGCAGGGAGTTAAGGTGGTTGCGGTTGCATCCCGTCCTTCCTTCTATAACAGCCTTCGCAGAATTCCCGTGCTTCTTTCAGATATGTGCTTTGAGGGCTTTATCGCAGTTTCAGAGAAGCCTGAGGCGGAGTGTGCTGAGTTTATCAGAACATATAGAGAAAACGGCGGCAGCGTTGTTATCTTTTCCGAGATCGGAAACGAGGACGTGCTGTTCCTTCGTGCTTATGATATCTTCAAAACAGGTGATATCGTTATAAGCGAAAGAGACAGCAGAAATGCGAAAACATTGCCTCTTGATGAGGGAAGCCTCGTTGTTATATCCTGTCCTCAGGCGGCAGACGGAGCTGCTATAAGATACAGATATATTGAAATGCTTATGGAAAAGCACAAGTGTGCATACGTTGGCTATGGAGCGGAGGACGCCATCTGCATGGAAAAAACAGTTTCCTTTGCGTGCGAATCCCCTCTTAAACGAGGAAGCGGAATTCCTCAGTCGCTGAGATGCTCGGCAAACGGAACGGTTGACTCAAAGGGCGGCGGATTCTGCGGCGCTTACAGAATGATCAAGCGCTTCAGACGAACTCTTGCTCAGATCAAGGCAACCTTGAAATTCCTGATGATTTCACAGCTTGCAAGAGCCTTTTGCCTTTTGACGTGCTCAGTTTTCGGAATAGTAATCCCCTCAGCCTCCCAGTTGGTTTTCCTTGGTTGCGTGTTCGATCTTTGCTGTGCCTTCTGCGCAGTTCCCGCAATCAAAGAAAACGCTAAGGGAGAGGGAATAAGAACAAAGGCAATACCCGATTCTGTGGGAGAATTGCTTATTCCTGCTGTAACGGGAACGATAATAGCCTCCGTTTCCTTGGCTGCGCCGTTCCTTTGCAAATGGATATTGTCTATGAATATGATGGAGCTTGGCTTGACTGATAAATCACTTTCCGCAATCATGTTCTCAGGTATCCTCATGGCGCTTTCAGCAGTTTTCGTTGAGGTAACCTCGGCAGAGGGAATATTCACTTCGTTTTCGCGACTGAGCCCCGCGGCGTTCATTCCTATGGCGCTGTCGGTAATAATGCTCACGCTCACGTTCCTCGTGCCCGGTGTGGGTGAGGCTATGAATATGGAGTTCCCCGGATTTATAGCCCTTGCATTTTCACTAATACCGCTTCTTGTTTCGGTGATATTCCTCGCCGCTTACAGAGCGTATGTTAAACATAAATATAAATAAGGAGAGATAAAAATGGCAGAAAAGAACGAATGTACTCACGACTGTTCCTCCTGCAGTGCTGATTGTTCTTCCAGAAAGAACGGCATCCCCAAGGAACAGCTTAATCCCATGAGCTCCGTTAAAAAGGTTATCGGAATCGTTTCCGGTAAGGGCGGAGTTGGTAAATCCATCGTAACATCTATGATGGCGGTTGAAATGAGCCGCAGAGATTATACGGTAGGTATCCTTGATGCAGATATCACAGGGCCCTCTATCCCCAAGGCGTTTAACGCTAAGGGCGGAATCGTATCCCTCGGCGAAAATCTTATGACTCCTCACACAACGATTTCAGGCATCCAGATCATGAGCGTAAACCTCCTTCTTGACGAGGAAACAAAGCCTGTCGTTTGGAGAGGCCCCGTTATTGCAGGCGCAGTAAAGCAGTTCTGGACAGACGTTGTTTGGAACGACGTTGACTATATGTTTGTAGATATGCCTCCCGGCACAGGCGACGTTCCGCTCACAGTTTTCCAGTCTCTTCCCGTTGACGGCATCATCATCGTAACAACTCCTCAGGACCTTGTAACAATGGTTGTTGAAAAGGCTGTTAATATGGCGAAGCTGATGAACGTTCCGATCCTCGGTCTCGTTGAAAATATGTCATATGCAGTTTGCCCCGATTGCGGCAAGGCGATCAATATTTTCGGCGAATCCAAAGCAGAGGCAACGGGCAAGCAGTATGGAATTCCCGTTCTTGCAAAGATTCCGATAGACCCCAGACTCACAGCACTTGTTGATAAGGGCTCTATTGAAATTATGGATAATAATTACCTCTCAGCCGCTGCAGATGCAGTTGAAGGACTGTAATTCTAAAGGTGAAAGCCGCGGCTTGCGGCTTTCACCTTTTTTTGCTTTGCTTGATATGATAGGACATAGGGCGTTTTATCGCCCTTTTCTGAAAAGGTCGCGGGTTATTAGGGCGGCGCCCTAATACGCTCTCCGCAGAGAGCGGAATTCCTATTGCCCACAGGAGTTCCAAGAGGCGTAGCTTCTTGGTCGCCCGTCGCAACGGGCGAAATCCCTTTTATATTATTCAACAAAAGGAAATCAGAATGTTAAAAACATATCTTATAACAATTGGCGTAGTAAGCCTTATAACGTTTATTGCTTTTGCCATTGACAAGGCAAGATCAAAATACGAATCAAAGAGCCGCATCCCCGAGATCATCCTTCTTTCAATGATAGGCTTTGGCGGCGCCTTTGGCGGACTTCTTGGTATGTATGCTCTCCGCCATAAGACCATATTCAAAACGAAATTTCATTTTATATTGTCCCTGTGGGCAGCAATTTTTGTTCAGGCGGCAATAGCAATTTATATTGGGTGGGTAACGATATGAAAAAGAAAATGGAATATACTCATAACGGCAGCTTTATAAAAAGCGCAGGACTTCTTATCCGCTCTCTATTAAATATTGCAGCCTTCGGATTTTTCTGGTATTCTCTTATAGTGTCAAACGCAACGCATATCGTTTTGTCAACGGCAGCACTCAGCCTTCTTTTTGCAGTGAATTTTTTATTTGTGCTTATAAAAAGAAAATAAACTATATCTTTTTTCAAAAAAGTATGGTATAATAATACGATAGATAAAATCAACTTATTTTTGATAACTAAGAAAGGTTAGCAATATGTGCGGATTTGTTGGATTTACAGGACTTCTTGAAACAAGAGAAGATGTTCTTCGCCGAATGGCAGACAGAATTATCCATCGCGGACCCGATATGGAGGGTTATCATATAGGCGGCACATCAAAAGAGGACAGCATTGCTCTCGGATTCCGTCGTCTCAGCATTATAGACCTTGCAGACGGCAAGCAGCCTATGTATAACGAGGATGGCACCGTTGTTTTAACCTTTAACGGTGAAATATATAACTTTATGGAGCTTCGCGACGAGCTTATCGCAAAGGGTCATATCTTCAAAACAAGATGCGACTCCGAGGTGCTTGTTCACGGCTTTGAGGAATACGGTGAGGCTCTTGCTTCCAAGCTTCGCGGCATGTATGCCTTTGTTGTTTGGGATACAAAGACTAACACTCTTTACGGCGCAAGAGACGTTTTCGGTATCAAGCCCTTCTATTACAGCGTAACAGATGACGGCAGCCTTATCTTCGGCAGCGAGATCAAGAGCCTTCTTGAGCATCCCGGCTTCAGACGTGAGGTAAACCCCGAGGCACTTCGCCCCTATCTCACATTCCAGTATAGCGCAATGAATGAAACCTTCTTCAAGGGCACTTATAAAATGCCCCCTGCACACTATTTCGTGTGGAAGGATGGCAAGATGGAGGTAACCCGCTATTGGGATGCTGACTTCACAAAGAAGACAACCGCCTCCTTTGACGATTGCGCGGCTGAAATTGATGCAAGAGTTCGCGAGAGCGTTGCAGCTCACAGAATCAGCGACGTTAAGGTTGGCTCATTCCTTTCAGGCGGCGTAGACTCCAGCTATATCACAGCTTGTCTTATGCCTGATAAGACCTTCTCCGTAGGCTTTGACCCCGGAAAGGATAACAGCACTCGCTTTGACGAAACAACAGAGGCTGAGGAGCTTTCAAAGATCCTTGGCGTTGGAAACTATAAGAGAATGCTTGAGGGCGACGAGTGCCTTGAGAAGTTCGCCGATATCCAGTATCATATGGACGAGCCTCAGTCCAACCCCTCCTCAGTTCCGCTCTATTTCCTTGCAGGGCTTGCATCTGAGCACGTAACAGTTGTTCTCTCAGGTGAGGGTGCCGACGAAATTTACGGCGGATACGAGTGGTACGACGAAACGGGCACAATGAAGAAGTATAAGAAGATTCCTGCGCCCCTCCGCCATCTTGCAGCTGACGTAACAAAGCGTCTGCCCTATTTTAAGGGGCATGACTTCATCATTAAGGGAAGCGGCAGACCTGAGGATTGGTTTATCGGCCAGGCGCTGGTGTTCCCCGAAAACGAAGCCTATGATATCCTTCGACCCAAGTATAGAGTTGGTCCCACAGCAACAGAGGTTGCCGCTCCTATCTATGATAGAGTGAAGGATCTTTCCGAGCTTGAGAAAAAGCAGTATCTCGACCTTAATCTCTGGCTTCCCGGAGATATTCTCCTTAAAGCAGATAAGATGAGCATGGCTCATTCCATTGAGCTCCGCGTTCCTTATCTTGATAAAAAGGTTATGGAAGAGGCTGTAAGATATCCTTCAGAGTATAAGATTTCCTACGACACAAAGGCAGTTCTCAGAACAGCCTCCAATAAAACGCTTCCTGCCGAATGGGCAAACAGAAAGAAGAAGGGCTTCCCCGTGCCGATTGCTAAGTGGCTTGAGGATAAGGACTTCTCAGCTAAGGTGAAGAGCGCGTTCACAAGCGACGTTGCGTCTGAGTATTTCGACGTGGATAAGCTTGTTGCTATGCTTGCAGATCCTGCCCATAACCGCCGTAAGATTTGGACTGCATATACGTTCCTTGTATGGCATGATCAGTTCTTTGGCGGAAAAAGATTTTAAGTGAGGACGTTAAAATGAAAATAACTCCAGTTCTGCTTGGTGCAGACCTTAATTGCTATAACTTTGCCAGAGCCTTCCACGAGGCATACGGTGTTTCCTCCTATGCCTTCGGCAGATATGAAATTTCTGCAACGAAGGGCTCTAAGATAATAAATTTCAAGGTCGTTCCCGATATTGATAACGAAGAAACAATGATCCGCGAGCTCACAGCCTTCGCAAAGGAGCACGAGGGAGAAAAGCTTTATCTTTTCGGATGCACGGACGACTATGCGGCTATGATAATCCGCCGCCATGCCGAGCTTCCTCAGTACGTAGCTCCTTGTCCCGATGAAAAGCTTTATACGCTTATTCAGAAAAAGGCGGAGTTTTACGAGATCTGCGAAAAGTATGGTATTCCTTATCCCAAGACGTCTGTTCTTACATCCGATTTTACGGAAGATCAGCTGACAGAGGATGCTCTCGGCTTTACATATCCTATCGTTATCAAGCCCTCCTCAAGCGTAGATTATTGGAAGTTCTCCTTCATCGGAATGAAGAAGGTGTATTTCGCAAAAAATCCCGCAGAGGCGGCTGAGATAATCAGAACCATCTATAAGTCAGGCTATCCTGAGAGAATGATCCTTCAGGAAATGATCGAAGGCGGCGACAGCCATATGAGAGTGCTTACAGCCTTTTCCGATAAAAAGGGTAAGGTTCGTGCGATGTGCCTCGGACATACAATGGTTGAGGAGCACACTCCCAAGGGGCTTGGAAACCATGCCGCAATCGTAACTGAGCCTGTTACAAATCTTCCCGCCGCTGAGGCTATCAAGAATATGCTTGAAGCAATCGGCTATACAGGATTTTCTAATTTTGACCTTAAGTTCACGGGTAAGGAAGGCGATTTCAGAGCCTTTGAAATCAATCTCCGACAGGGAAGAAGCAATTATTACGTAACAAGCTGCGGAATGAATATTGCCCGCCTCGCTCATGAAAAATGGGAGGACGAGGGCGATGATTGCATAATGAACGAAAATGCTCATTTCTGGCATCACGTTCCCGCAAAGGTTGCATATGAGTACACAGAGGATAAGGAGCTTGTGAAGAAGGCCAAGAGCCTTGCGAAAGAAGGCAAGTCCTCCTGCTCACTTCTTTATAAGTACGATCTGAAGCTTAATCCTAAGAGAATGGTATACGTTTACGGTCAGCTTCTCCGTCAGAATAAGAAGTTTAAGGTGTACTATCCCAAAAGCAAATAAAAGTTTAAGAGAAAGGAAAAATCAAAATGATTAAAAGAAAGCCACTTATGGGAATTCTGGGCGGTCTCGGACCTATGGCAAGCGCATATTTTTATGAGCTTATCACAGCGCATACAAAAGCAACGTGCGATCAGGATCATATTGATATTATCCTTTCCTCACGCTCCTCCACACCGGACAGAACTGCTTATATAACAGGAAAGAGCGATGACAGCCCCCTGCCTTTTATGATTCAGGACGCACAGCGACTTGAGGCATATGGAGCTGATGCTATCGTTATCCCTTGTAACACAGCCCATTATTTTATAGACGAGGTGCGCCGCAGTGTTTCCGTTCCCGTTCCCAGTATTATAGAGGAAACGTCAGCCCAGCTCAGACGCGCAGGGGTTAAAAAAGCAGGCATACTTGCAACGGTGGGAACAGTTTCTTCAGGCTCTTATCAGACAAAGCTGGAGGCAGAGGGGCTTTCCTTTGCCGTACCCGATGAAAAGGAGCAGCGTTGGCTTATGGAGCTTATATACGACGACGTTAAAGCAGGTAAAGGCCCCGAGCTTGATAAATTTTATGCAGTAGTCCGTCATATGAAGGATAAGGGCTGCGACAGAATGATCCTCGGATGCACGGAGCTTTCCGTTATCAATCGTGAGATCGGAGGCGATCCGATCTTGACAGACTCTCTTGAAGTGCTTGCAAACGTTGCAATCAAGCTGTGCGGACACGAAACCGTGGGATTTTCTCCCGAATTCGATTTGAAATGAATATAAACGAACTACTTGTAGGCGTTGCCCACGAGGGAGAATCTCTTTCTCAGGTAGACGCAATAGAATATGATTCCCGCAAGGCAGGAGAGGGCTCTCTCTTTGTTTGCCTTCGCGGAGCAAACGTGGACGGGCATAAATTCGCCCCGTCTGCTTATGAGAAGGGCTGCAGACTTTTTCTTTGCGAAGAGAAGGTAGATCTGCCCGATGATGCAGAGCAGTTTATCGTTGCTGACACAAGAGCGGCTCTTGCCGTGATTTCAGCAGAGTTTTATCATCATCCCGCCAAAGACCTTCGTCTCATCGGTATAACCGGAACAAAGGGGAAAACAACAACAGCGCTTCTTGTAAATTCAATTCTTAATGCCCATGGCAAGAATTGCGCATATATCGGCTCAAACGGTATTCTTATAAACGGTGTGCTGAGCGAAACACCCAACACAACACCTGAAAGCCACGTTCTTCATAGATATTTCAGAGAAATGGTGGATGGCGGTGTTGAATATGCAGTTCTTGAGGTTTCATCTCAGGCGCTTGCGCGAAACCGAGTTGACGGAATTAAGTTTGACACGGTTGTTTTCACAAACCTTGGTGAAGACCATATCAGCCCCGTTGAGCATCCCAGCCTTGAGGATTACAGAAACAGTAAGGCAAAGCTTTTCACGGATATATACGGCGCAAGATTTGCGGTTTATAACGCTGACGACGAGGCAAGCTCCTTTATGATGAGCGCGTTTAACGGTGAGAAGATATCCTTTGCGATGGAAAATGACGCTGATTATCTTGGACGCGACCGCGATATCTATCGCAGCGAAACAGCTCTTGGTGTTTCCTTTAATTGCATAAACGAGGGAGATGAGATCCCCGTCCGCCTTATGTCGCCCGGAGCCTTCAGTATTTATAACGGACTTGCCGCAATAGCTGTTTGCCATATATACGGAGTGGACGTTGAGTCCTCTGCAAAGGCTCTTGCACATACTCCTGTTCAGGGCAGATTTGAGATCGTTGAGGCAGCTCCTAAAAAAACCTTCGTTGTTGATTATTCTCATAACGGACTTAGTCTTACAAAGGCGCTTTCCACCCTGAGAGAATATGAGCCCCGCCGCCTTATATGCGTATTTGGCAGCGTTGGCGGAAGAACGCAAGGTCGTCGTCGTGAGCTGGCAGAGGTTGCAAGCGAATTGGCTGATTATAGCATTATCACAAGCGACAACCCTGATTTTGAGGATCCCGATGCAATAATTGCAGAGATAGAATCATATATGAAAAAGGGAAGCGCATATGAATGTGTAACCCTTCGTGAAAATGCGGTTCTTCGCGCAGTTGAAATTGCCGAGGACGGCGATATAGTTCTTTTCGCAGGAAAGGGACATGAAACATATCAGCTTGTCCGCGGTGTAAAGGAGCCCTTTTCAGAAAGAAGCCTTATTGAAAAGGCTTGCAGAATGGCTGCAATCAAAAGCTGATAATTAAGGAGAGATGAAAATCTCTCCTTTTTCTTTTGCAGCTGATGCAATAGGTGGTTTTTGTTACTTATTGTAAAATACTATGTTATAAAACAAACTTGACAAATGTATTAAAAAGTTATACAATAAAATTATAAATGTTGAACAAAAATTCGGAGGTTGTTATGGCTTTGAAAATTTTGAAGATAGACCCCTATCTCGAGCCTCATGCTAAGGACCTTGAAGCTCGCTACAAATCCTACGTTTCCAAAAAGAAAGAGCTTGCAGGCAAGGGCGGTAGTCTTTCTGATTTTGCCAATGGATATAAATTTTTCGGCATACATCCTACGGAAAAGGGCTGGGTGTATCGTGAATGGGCTCCCGGCGCCGATGAAATGTATCTGACAGGTGATTTCAATAAATGGGATCTCAAGGCTTGTCCTATGAAAAAGCTTGAAAACGGAGTTTTCGAGGTTGAATTAAAGGGCAAGAATAAGCTGAAGCAGGGCCAGAGAATTCAGGCTGTTGTAGTAAAGGGCGAGGAGGTTCTTCGCCGTATTCCCACCTATGCAACAAGAGTGGAGCAGAACAAAAAGGACAATTCCTGGTGCGCTGTTGTAAATGACGCTCTGTACGATGGCTTTGAGTGGACAGATGCAGGATTTAAGCCTGCCTCAACTCCCTTTATTTACGAATGTCATATCGGTATGGCGCAGGAGAAATACGAGGTTGGCACCTATAAGGAATTCACAGAGGAGATTCTTCCCAAGGTTAAAGCTCTCGGATATAACACCATTCAGATAATGGCAATTATGGAGCATCCTTATTATGGCTCCTTCGGATATCAGGTTTCCAATTTCTTTGCGGCAAGCTCACGCTTCGGTCCCTCAAAGGATCTTAAGGAGCTTGTAAACACAGCTCACGAAATGGGAATCACAGTTTTGCTTGACGTTGTTCATTCTCATGCAGTCAAGAACACAAACGAGGGTCTCAACCTCTTTGACGGAACAGAATATCAGTTCTTCCACGAGGGCGGAAAGGGCAACCATCCCGCATGGGACACAAAGCTGTTTAACTATGGCAAAAACGAGGTTATTCATTTTCTTCTCTCCAATCTTAAATATTGGATGGAGGTTTTCCATTTTGATGGATTCCGTTTTGACGGCGTAACCTCAATGCTTTATCACGATCATGGTCTTGGCAGCGCATTTATGAACTATGATATGTATTTCTCTATGAATACAGACACCGAAGCGGTAACGTATCTCCAGCTGGCAAATGACCTTATTCATGAGATCAATCCCAAGGCAATAACGATTGCAGAGGATATGTCAGGTATGCCCGGTATGTGCATCAAGCAAAAGGATGGCGGTATCGGCTTCAACTATCGTCTTTCTATGGGCGTTCCGGATCTTTGGATCAAGACCATCAAGGAATATTCCGACGATAATTGGGATATGATGAAGCTTTGGTATGAGCTGACAAGCTGCAGAGAGGGAGAGAAGAGCATAGGATATTGCGAATCTCACGACCAGGCGCTTGTTGGAGATAAAACTCTCATCTTCCGCCTTTGCGACTCAGAGATGTATTGGAGCATGAATAAAGCCTCCAACAGTATGATAATCGACCGAGGCATCGCGCTTCATAAAATGATCCGCCTCCTCACGTCAACTCTCGTTGGCGACGGATATCTGAACTTTATGGGCAACGAATTCGGCCATCCCGAATGGATCGATTTCCCCCGTGAAGGCAACGGCTGGAGCTATCATTATTGCCGCCGTCAGTGGAGCCTTGCAGATAACGGCTTCCTTCGCTATGAATTTTTGCGCGACTTTGACGTTGCTATGATAAAGCTTCTTAAGAAGGAGCGTCTTATGTCAAAGAAGCCTATTAACCGTTGGGTACATAACGACGACAAGACCATCATCTATTCAAAGGACAAGCTTCAGTTCGCTTTCAATTTCCATCCCACAAAGTCATATGATGCATATTTTGTTCCCACAGGTGAAGAGGGAAGTTACAGCGTTGTTATGTCCAGTGATGATAAGAAGTTCGGCGGATTTGATCGCGTTGATAAGAAGTATAAGTACGTTGCAAAGAAGAGAGAGTCTGATGGGCTTATCGGCTTTGAGTGCTATCTTCCCAACCGCACAGCAGTTGTTTTCAAAAAGGATAAATAAGATAAAAGAGCTTGCAGAATCTGCAAGCTCTTTTTGTGTGGATTGGCGCCTTAGCCTTCTCCGGTGGGAGAAGGCAGGGGCTATAAATTATCGTTTATCCCTTAACTGATATGGTAAAATCAATTTTCTGTCCTTTTTTTATGTTGTTAAGAATCCAATTGCACGCCTTTCCGTGTCCGGAAAGAACGTATCCGCCTTTTGGGATCTTCATATTACCAACGCCGTATACGGGATCAGATTTTGCAACGAAGTCTGCTCCCAGCGCAACCTCAGCTCCCCATTTGTTTGTTCCCGTATATGATCCACCGCTGTAAATAACAAGATAGTCAGTAGCTCGGGGAATATTGATTCCGGTGATCTTCACTTTGATTTCCTCCTTTTTGGTGTAATTGATATTATTTGCTTTGTCGGCTATGTGATCCATTTTAGATTTAAGATATTCACCGGGGCAGGCGGTTGCTGCATACATAGAATGCCAGGTGAGATTTTTACCCGCCTCAAGCTTGCCGAGAGCGTTTCTTTTGGCGATATCGGCGCAAAGCGCAATAAGGCTGTTTAATGCCGCATCCGAAACCTTCCAGTTTCCTCCCGAGGCAGAATTTGAAACCTCGATAGTTACAGACTGACAGTTTGATTTCCAATTTCCGTCTGTCCACGCGGTGTTTTCCTCGTCAACGTATCGTGCGATCGTGCCGTCGTTTCCGATTCCATAATGAGCGCTTCCGCATCTGTTTGGGTTTTGAAACAATTCTCCGCATCGCTGGGCAGAGAGCTTTCCTGCCATATGATGAACTGTGATCTTGGATATTTTCTCGCTTCTTCCCCGAGTGTAGTTGCTCGTGTGAGCAGGAACGTGTAAGGTAGCAAGTGAAGAATTATTCATACTCTGCCTCCTTTAATTCGGGAAGTCCCGCGATGCTTGTAAGCAGGGAAAGTATCCCTGCCAGAAGCGATGCAGATACGACGGCGAGCCAGTTCACGTCGTCAATAAAAGCGGACGTGCCGATTGAGGCAGCAGCCGTTTGGCACACGGTTTTAATGCTTCGCACGCCTGCGCAGTGCAGCCATCTGTTTAAGTTTTCCATAATTAATCCTCCGTCTTTTCCAGTGTTTTTATTCTTGATTCGTGCTGGGAGAGTATCGTGCTGTGCTCTCCCAGCTTTTCAAACAGCTTGGAGTGAGTTTCGTGGCTGTTTGATTTCAGCTCCTTAACAGTGTTGACCAGCAGCTCAATGGTGGTGCTGAGGGTTGCAAGAGTGGTTGAAAGCTTGCTGACCCAAATGCCGATTGAGCCGATGAAACCCGCCAGAGCTATTATTCCCAGAACTATTTCCCACGTCAATTTATCTCCTCCTCCCAAAAACTAGATCTTATTTTTGTCAAGCTCACCGGAGGCTGTTCCGTTGACAGTGTAGTCTTCCAGCGCGCGAATCTGCGTGCTGAAGCTTTTCCAAGTATCGTCTGCCTTATAGCTGTCGACAAGAGCGCGAGGAACGTAGATATATCCCGTTTTAGCCTCGATTGGCGTTCCCTTAAGCACGGTTGAGCCGTTAATAGTTACAACGCCGGGAGCTCTGAGAATAAGGCTTTTCAGAGAGGAGCAATTGTATAATGCCTGTCCGTCAAGAGTTGAGACAAGGGGGAGGTTAAGAGATTCAATGGATGAGCAATTGCTGAAAGCAACGATGGAAAGAGTTGTAACGTTGGGAATATATACGCTTTTAAGCAAAGAGCAATTGGCGAATCCGTTTATGCCGATGCTCGTTGCCATAGGCAGATAAACGCTTGTAAGCTTTGTGCAGTTGGTGAAAGCATTTCGCCCAACGCTTACTGCTTTGGGCAGATAAGCGCCTATAATGGTGTTGTTTTCATAAAATGCATAATCTGAAACCAGCTCGGCGTCGCTGACGATTTCGCAAATGCTTCTCTCGATCAAGCCGTCGATAGTTGTTATCTGATTTATCATCGGAGCCATATTGGAAACGGGAATTTCCGTGTCGGTGCCTGATTTACTTCGGATAGCGTTTGCAATACCGGAAAGTGTGCTGCTTTTTATCAGATAATCCGCCATCAGAAGCTCACCTCCTCCGCTATGGGTAAAGCAGTCTTGCTCCAGCCTCCGTTTACAACGCGAAGGAAAGCTCCATCATCCTCAGAGCTGACCTGAGGCAGCACCTGCTTTGTAAGAACGTTTTTCATTTCTTCAACAAGCATCTCGGATTCAGTCAGAAGCTTTGACAGAGCATCAAATTCGTTTTTTGATGCTGTTGCGGCTCCACCGCCCTCGTATATGGTTGGAACAACAAAAATTGTGAAGCGTGGAGAGATAAGCAGGACGTCGTCGTTTTCATCAGTCAGTCTAATTTCACATTCAATAGTTCCCGTTTCGGCAGTGGTCTGAGAGGTAACGTTATAGAATATAAAATTATCCTCTATGGAACATTCGTTAATAATAAACGTTCCGTCAGGCTTGCTTGCCACAAATATAGCCCTTGAGCTATCAGAGATAAGATAGGGCACTCCGTTGTCCATCAGAGCAACCTTCAGAGCCTTGCTTGTGTCAAGATGCTTTATCTCAAGAGCGGTCTGTGATGCGATTTCATTCACGTCAAGAGATATAAAGAGTTCGGGGTGTGTCATTTTGGCCCTCCTTGTTTGATTGATACAGGTCGCTTTAATTGTAACAGGGGAGAAAAAATATTTCTCCCCATCAAAATAAGCAGTCAAGTTAAGTGGTTGTAATATTCAGAAATTTATGGTAGAATATTTGAAATAAAGCGAGGTGAAAAAATGGAACTTAATAAAATACCTCAGGCGATCACCGCTGAAGCTGCAAAAAACGGAGTTATGGCAGAGGATATAAAGGCTGCTGCTTTTATAGACTGCGCTCCCGATCGAAGCTTCTGTGATTGCTACGTTATTTTTGCAAATTCAAAGCTCCTTTTTATCTACGGTCTTAACACCGCGAAGAAAAAAGAGAAAAAGAATAAAGAAAAAGAACCGGAGCCCGAATATAAGAGCCTTAAATCTTATGAATTGGACGTTGCAGGATGGAAGGATTTTAAGGTTGAAAAGCAGATTTCTGGCTGCAACGTAACAGCTGAGAACTCATTCGGAATAACCTTCGTTTGCCGTCTTTCAAACGCAACCATGGACGACGCAAAGGAATTTTTCGAGGAGGTGAACGTTCTTCTCGGGTGCGCCGAGAGAAAGGAAAAGCCTCCGAAGCCCCGCATTGAATGTTGTCCCAAGTGCGGTAAACCATATCCCGATCAGATGCGAAAGGTTTGCCCCAAGTGCATTGATCGCGCAGGTGTGCTTAAGCGCATATGGCTGTTTATGAAAAAATATAAGCTGAGCATTTTTGCTATTCTTTTTGCAATGGTGCTCTCCAGCGCTCTTTCAATTCTTGCGCCCTATATCAGCTCTGGATTTTTCTTTGACAGTGTGCTGACTGTTGGCGGAAAGTTCTACGGTCAGGTGCTGAAGGTCATATTTATCCTTGTTGCAACCAGAATTCTTTCCTTGCTGGTAAATATGATAAACGAGGTAACCACGGCAACTGTTGTTCCTAAGATCATATACGATCTGGAAAAGGTTATTTTCACGTCTATCGAGCGCCTTTCCCTAAGCTTTTTCACCAACAGGCAAACAGGTGCTCTTATGAATCAGGTCAACGGAGATGCAAACACGCTCTATTGGTTTTTTGTAGACCTTTTCCCATATATGCTGATAAACCTTGTGCAGACAATAACCGTTGCAATTCTTATGTTTGCTATCAATTGGCAGCTTGCTCTGATTGCCGTAATGATGGCGCCCTTCGTGCTTCTTTTCACAAAGATGCTTATGGACAGAATGAATAAGCTTCATTCAAAAAACTATTCAAACAACAGAAGTCTCAGCGGCGTGCTCACAGATGCATTAAACGGAGTTCGTGTTGTTAAGGCATTTGCACGTGAAGACGAAGAAAAGCGCCGTTTTGCTGTGCGAAATATTGCGGCATCTCAGTCCGACCAGGCAGTTGGTATCAGCTATACCACATTGTTTAGAATAGTTGCATTCCTTTTCACCATTGCTTCAACCCTTATTCTGGGAATCGGCGGCTGGATGGTTATTGAAGGTGAGATAACCTATGGTATTCTTATCACCTTCACAGCCTATGCTTCTATGCTGTATAGCCCCCTTTCCTCATTTGTAAATATGATCGGTCAGATAGCAAATGCGTCCAATGCGATGCAGCGCCTTATGGAAATTATGGATGCAGAGCCTGAGGTTAAGGAAAGTGAAAATGCTATCAGCCTTGAAAAGCTCAGAGGAGATATCAGCTTCAGAGACGTTGAGTTCGGATATGATAAAAACAGAAAGATAATCGATAATATATCTTTTGATATAAATGCAGGAGAAACTGTCGGTATCGTTGGTCATACGGGAGCAGGAAAATCAACCGTTGCAAATCTGCTTATCCGCCTTTACGACGCAAACAGCGGAGATATTATAATCGACGGACATAACGTGCGTGAGCTTTCCTTTGAAACTCTCAGGCGAAATATTGCCATAGTTTCTCAGGAAACGTATCTGTTCCACGGAACTATATATGAAAATATTGCATATGCAAAGCCCGATGCCACGAGAGAAGAGGTTATAAGAGCTGCAAGGGTTTCCGGTGCTCACGACTTTATCTGCAAGTTGCCCGACGGCTATTCAACAAAGATAGGCTGGGGATATAAGGATCTTTCAGGCGGAGAAAAGCAGAGAGTTTCAATTGCAAGAGCTCTGCTGCGAGACCCCTCCGTGCTTATTCTGGACGAAGCAACCAGCGCTATGGATACAAGAACGGAGCGCGCAATTCAGGCAGCCCTTGAAAAGCTTTCCGAGGGCAGAACAACTATTATGATCGCGCACAGACTTTCAACCCTCAGAGGAGCAGATAAGCTGATGGTGCTTGAAAACGGTAGGATTCCCGAGGAGGGAACTCACGACAAGCTTATTCGCCAAAAGGGAATATATTATAAGCTTTATATGCTTCAATATGAGGCGCTTAAGAACGCGGGAATCGAGGAATAAATATGGAAGATAAAAGAATAACACTCTCTGCGGCGGCAGATCTCAGCTATCTTACGGCAGATGATATAACCTTCACAAGAAACGGTGAATTCCCTGCGGCAAAAAAAGCTGACGGTGATGAATACGACAGAGTTTGGCTGCACAGAGTTTTCCCCTTTGATATGGAGGATGAATTTATTTCCGTTCAGACAAAGGACGGAGAGGAGATCGGCATTATCAGAAGCCTGAGCGATTTTGACGAAGATTCTCAGGAGATATTACGCTGTGAGCTCAGCCGTAAATATTTCATTCCCAAAATAAAAAAGATCCTCACGCTGAAGGAGCGCAGAGGATTTTCCTATTGGAAGGTTGAAACGGATATTGGCGAAATGGAGCTTTCACTTCAGGATACATACAGAAGCATCACTAAAATTGATGATGACAGAATCTTTGTGGGCGATATTTCAGGAAACCGATTTGAAATTGAATCTCTTTCGGCTCTTGACAGAAAGAGCAAGAAAAAGCTTGAGATCTATCTGTAAGGAGAGCCTATGGAAGAGAAGATCATTTTGTCTTTTCCCTATAATCTTTCAAATGAGAACAAAAATGAGCGTGTTGACGGCAAGCTTGTAGTCTGCGCCGATCATTTGACAGTATATGAAGAGGGAAGAGAAATAAAAAGGATAATGCTTTCGGAGGTTGAAGAGTTTATATACGATGCGGGAATCGGCTGCGTTGCAGTTGAGGCCGTCATCGGAGGACGATATGAAACTCTTTGCCGCGCAGATATGGTATATGCAAAGAATATATCAACTGCGGTAAAGCGAATGAATAAATACAGAAGCGATGGATTTTATGAAGAGGGATGGAGTGAGTTTGAGGCAGTTGTTTGCTCAAAATGCCACAGACCTATTCCGACGGGAATGAAATCCTGCCCCAGATGCGCTGAAAAATCAGGCTATATCAAAAGACTTCTTGAAATAGCCGCACCTTATAAATGGGGAATAATAATTTCAATAGTGCTGTATTTCGTTATAGCGGCTCTTGGACTTGTTTCTCCATATCTCAACAGAATTCTGGTTGACGATTATATCAAGGCGGCAGAAAAGCCTGTCTTGGAGCAGTTTGTTATAGTAGTTATTTCAATTCTCGGCATTTCCGTTTCCGTGATGCTGCTTTCGATGCTTCGCGGATGCGTTCAGGTGATAACGGCTAATAAGCTTATTGTAAAGCTTCGCAAAATGATCTTTGATAAGATCGAGGAGATGTCTCTTGCGGGGGTAACAAGAAGAACGTCGGGCGAATTGATGAACCGCGTAACCCACGACACTCAGCACCTGAAACAGTTCATTACAGATGATTTCGGAATGTTAATTGAAAATATTGTAACAATAGTTGCAATAAGCGTGCTGCTGTTCACTTTCGATTGGCGACTTGCTCTGCTTGTGCTTCTTCCTGCGCCTGTGGTTCTTGTTGGCCACAGACTTATGTGGAACTTTCTTGGAAAGGGTTATCACCGCCAGTGGTCGCTCTTTGCCAGATCCGGAACAATACTTCACGATATCTTTTCAGGTATCCGCGTGGTTAAAGCGTTTGGAACAGAGCGTCTTGAGGAATCGAGATATGATAACGCCATAAAGGAAGAGCTGGCAACAAAGGCTTCAAACGAAAGAAAGTTTGCCTTTGTTTCTCCCATAACAAATTTTCTTATGGGCGTTGGTGAGTTTTTCCTTCTCTATTACGTTGGCAGGGAAATCATTGAGGGAACTATGACCCTCGGTCAGATGCAGCAGTTTTCGGCATATGCCTCAATGATATATGCGCCTCTCCGCTTCCTTGCCTTCCTGCCGCGCCGTCTTGCCATGAGTATGACCTCTGTTGTCAAGATATTCGACGTGCTTGACGAGGAGCCCGACGTAAGCGATGCAAAGGAGCCGCGTGAGATTGAGCTTTCAGGTAATATTGAGATCAAGGACGTATCCTTCGGGTATGAGGACAGCAGAAACGTTCTTAATCACGTAAGCCTTGATATCAGACAGGGCGAGATGATAGGAATAGTTGGCAGATCGGGAGTTGGCAAGTCAACTCTTATAAATCTCATAATGCGCCTTTATGATGCAGACGAGGGGGATATCCTTTTTGACGGTGTCAGCATAAAGGATATATCTCAGGAATGTCTTCGTCGTCAGATGGGCGTTGTGCTTCAGGAAACGATGCTTTTTTCGGGAAGCCTTTATCAGAACATAGCATACGGAAAGCCTGGTGCCTCAAGTGAGGAAATAATAACTGCCGCAAAGCTTGCAGGCGTACACACCTTTGCAATAAAGCTGCCTGACGGATATAACACCATTGTTGGCGAAAAGGGATATACGCTTTCGGGCGGTGAAAGACAGAGAGTTGCTATTGCAAGAGCTCTTCTTCACGATCCGAGAATTCTTATTCTTGACGAGGCGACAAGTGCGCTTGATACGGAAACGGAGAAGAATATTCAGGACGCGCTGCGTAAGCTGACAGCAGGCAGAACAACTATTGCCATCGCTCACCGACTTTCAACTCTTCGAAATGCTAATCGACTTGTGGTGCTTGATCGAGGAACTGTTGCCGAGGTTGGCAGCCACGAGGAGCTTATGGCTAAAAAAGGACTGTATTTTGAGCTTGTTATGGCGCAGCGCCAGATGTCCAAGATGCAGAAGTAAAAAGCCTTCTTCGGTGAGAGAAGGGGGACCGCTTGCGGTGTATTAGGTGTAAATGGTAGGGGACGGCGCCCTCGACGTCCCGATTATAATACAAACATACATCGTAGGGGCGACCTGTGGTCGTCCGCCTTCAATACAAACATATATAGGGAATATCATGGAAGAATTTATTTTAATACGTCCCACAAGTGAATATGCAACTCAAATAACTGAATACAGACAAGAGTTTCTTGATGCAGGAGACTCTATGGACGGATGCGGACCGCTTCGCAATATTGAAAATCCCGAAGAGTACATAAGGGCAAGCATAGATTGTGAAGATCCCGAAAAGGTTCCTTCTCATTGGGTTCCTGCTACGCAGTATTTATTCATTCGCAAAAGTGATAATAGACTTGTTGGAATGATTCAGGTTAGACATCATTTTAATGATTATCTTGAAAAATACGCAGGTCATATCGGTTATTCTATAAGACCGAGCGAAAGGCGAAAGGGGTATGCCAAAGTAATGCTGAAAATGGCACTTCCACTTTGTCGTGAAATAGGACTTGATAAAGTTTTGATTTCATGCGAAGAAAACAATATTGGTAGTGAACGCGCTATCCTTGCAAACGGTGGAGTTTACGAATCTACAGTAACTGACCCCACTGATGGTGAGAAGCTAAAAAGATTTTGGATAACGTTGTAGAAATCCTTCAGCAAGGGAATTTCGCTCTCTGCGGAGAGCGACCAAGAAGCTTCGCCTCTTGGATTACTGGTGAGTATTAGGAGTTTCGTCCGTTGCGACGGACGAATCAGGGCGCTGCCCTAATAACCCGCGACCTTTTTTATAAAAGGTCGATAAAAACATACTGACTTAGTTTAGCTGACAACACAAAAAAGCCACCGCAAATGCGGTGGCTTTTTTATGTAGGAATTATTCAACAACAACGAAATCTTCGCCGTTCCACTGATCAGCGTTTCCGCAGATGTAGAGGCGGAATTCGCCGGGCTCAAGAACTCGGTTAAGCTTTCTGTCAACCATTTCAAAGCGCTCGGAGGGGATGGAGAAGTAAACTGTCTTTTCCTCGCCTGCCTCAAGAGAGATCTTTTCGAAGTCGCAAAGGAGCTTGTCGGGAGTTGCAAGAGAAGAAACGTAGTCGCGGAAGTAAACCTGAACAACCTCTTCAAGAGCAACGTCGCTTGTGTTCTTAACTGTACAAGAAGCCTTCAGCTCGTCGCCAGCCTTGATCTCGGGATTTTCGATCTTTACGGGACCATATTCTACGCTGCCGTATGTAAGACCGTATCCGAAGCAATAGAGAGGAGAGTCGGGGCAATCTCTGTGGCGGTTGATGCCGTCAAAGCCTCTGGGACGACCGTTGGAATAGGAAGCGTAATAGATCGGGATCTGACCTGTTGCGCGGGGGAACGTAACGGGAAGTCGTCCTGAGGGAGCAACGCGGTTGAAGAGGATATCGCAGATAGCGTTACCACATTCAACGCCGCTGTGCCAGTTAAGAAGGATAGCATCGGAGAGGGCATCAAGAGTGGAGCAAGCAAGAGGACGTGCTGTGTAGAGCACGGAAACCAGAGGCTTGCCTGTTTCCTTAAGAACCTTAAGGTAATCGTTCTGAAGCTGGGGAAGGTCGATATCAACGCGTCCGCCGTGCTCGCCTGCCCAGTGAACAGGCTCACCGCAAGCATAGATGATCGCATCACATTCAGCAGCAAGAGCAGCTGCCTTTTCAAAGTCTGCTGTGCCTGTGGATTCTTCATCAAGCTCAAAGTCGCAGCCCTTGATATAAACAACCTCAACGTCGCCTTCAGCCTCGAGAGCGTTTTTGAGAGTTACGATATCGTTAACGTGGCCTCTGCCGCCCCAAAGACCGATTGCCTGATGGCGCTCGTCTGCAAAGGGACCTGTGAGAAGAAGCTTCTTCTTTTCAGCTTTGTTAAGGGGAAGGAGCTTGTCCTCGTTCTTAAGAAGAACCATAGAGTGAGCTGCGATATCGCGTGCTGCTGCTCTTGTTTCTTCCTGAAGGAAATATTTAAGATTGTCTTCCTCGCGATAGGGATTTTCAAAGAGGCCGATAGCCAGCTTGGTAACGAGAACTCTGAGAACGCTTGTGTCGATTGCTTCCATAATTGCAGGATCCTCGCCGGCAAGCTCTTCAAGATATTTCTGATAAACCTCAGCGTGCATATCCATATCGTTTCCTGCAAGAATACCCATTCTTGCAGCGTCCTTATCGTCCTTTGCAACTCTGTGCTTAACAAGCTCAGCGATACTTGTCCAGTCGGAAACTACCATACCCTCAAAGCCCCACTCATCACGAAGAAGCTCTGTAAGGTAGTAGTGAGAGCCTGAAACGGGGTCGCCGTTCATGGAGTTGAAGGAGGACATGCAGGAGATGGAGCCTGCATCGAGAGCCGCCTTATAAACGGGAAGATATTCGCCGTGGAGAGTTCTTTCGCTGATATCGCAGGATTCGTAGTCGCGTCCTGCCTCAGAAAGTCCGTATCCGCAGAAATGCTTGAAGCAAGCTGCAGTATAGGGATAGTTTGTATCGGGATTGATTGTCTGGAAGCCGCGAACTCTTGCCTGAGCAACGCAGGAGCCGAAGAACTTATCCTCGCCCGCACCCTCGGCAATTCTACCCCAACGGGGCTCACGTGTAACGTCGATCATAGGAGAGTATATCCAGTTGATGCCTTCAGCATAAGCTTCCTTTGCGGCATAGTATTCTCCCTTTTCAATTCTTTCCATATCCCAGCTGGATGCAGTTGCAAGGGGGATGGGGAAGAGGGTTCTGTCGCCGTGAACAACGTCGTGTCCGATAAGAAGGGGAATACCAAGTCGGCTTTCCTCCATAGCGATTCTCTGACGTCTGTTGGCAGTTGCAACGTCGGGAACGTTAAGATATGCGCCGATCTGACCGTTGCGGATCATATCCTCGTCAAGACTGCGAACAGTTCCTGAGAGAACGAGCTGACCAACCTTTTCGGAGAGAGTCATCTGAGAGAGGATTTCCTTGGCGCGCGCCATATAGGGAGCCGCGGAAAAAGGCTTTTTATCAAGTTTCATAGAGCTTACCTCGCACATAATTATAGTTGTCTAAATTATACACTATAATTAGCTCAAAGTAAACAGAATTATGAATTTTTTACAGCGTTTTTCATATATTCCAGATCGCTTTTTGAGATTGCTCCCATTATTCTCATAAGAAACAGCATAAGAGCAAAGGTGAAGGCAAGTCGAATACCGTAGCTGATATCGTATATAAGCGGCGAGAGGAAGACGGCGCGGGAGATAAAGCAGGCGCAAAGAACAGACAAAAGAGGCTTTATTATCCAGCTCATTTTCATTTTGAGGTCAGTTACGTAGATCAGTCTTCCAAGGCTCAGAGCGCAGTTTACAAGCTCAACCAGATAAACGGAGGCAACGTAGCCGACAATGCCAAGGCGAGGAACGAGAATGAGAACGAGGGAGAGGCTCAGTATGGCATCAAGTATATTGACGCCCATGGTGTATATCTGCTCGCCGAGGCCCTTAAGCACAAAGTCGACGGACGTGTCAAGATACATAACGGGAATAAGGGGAGCGATCATAGCGATATATCGGCCTGCCTCCGTTGAATTGTATACCGACAGTCCGAACTCATTTGCGAATGATATGAAAGCTCCGGAAACAGCAAAGGAGAAAACAAGGCAGGTTTTAATAACCTTTTCGGCAATTCTTTTCGTTTTCTTATCATTGTTTGTCGCAACACAAGCACTTATTTCAGGAACGAGAAGAGAGGAAAAGGAATTCAGAACGGAGGCGGGGAAGAAAATGATGGGGAAAACCATTCCGTGAAGAACACCGTAGGATGAGAGGGCAGAAGCGGGATCAGCTCCGCTTTTTTTTAGTGAGGATGGGATCGCAATATGCTCAGCGCAAACGAGACTTTGGCGAACGTAGGATCCGAGAGCAACGGGAAAGGCAATAGTAAATGCGCGTTTCAGCGGTGAGGTATGTTTGTCAATATGAGTTTTGTTTCCCTTTGAGCGTATCTTATCAGTGCAATAAAAAATAATATCCGTGGCAATTGAAAGAGCCTCACCGCAGGCGCCTCCGCCAACAACGGCAACACAGGCGTATTCAATTCCTCGAGGAGCTATAAGAACCAGACCGAGCGTTATAAAGAAAATTTTCATAAGCTGCTCAATGGCAGATATAAGAGCGTTTTTGTATGCCTTGCGAACGCCGGTGAAGTATCCCGAAATTGCGCTTCCCACAGAAATGAACGGAAGACTTAGGGACAGCATACGAACGGATAAAACTGTTCGGACGTCTCCAAGAAGCTTGATTCCGATAAATTCCGCTCCGAAAAAAACGGTTACGGAGGCGATGCTCGAAAAGATAAGAGCGTATTTTATGCATCCGCCTATCTCTTTTTTCAAAACACGCTTTATTTCGCGTTCGCTTGCCCCTTCAGCCTCAAGCCTTGCCAAAGCTGCGCTTGTCATACGGATTGTGGCAAGGTTGACGGAGGACATTGCGAAAATGATGGCAAGGGAATAAACGCTCATAACGAGAGTAAACAGCCCAACAGCCTCCTCGCCCAGTATTTTTGTTACGAAAGCATTGAAGCTGACGGCAATTGCCCGCAGCAAAACGGTTGCCGCCGCGAGAATAAATCCGTTTATAAAAAATTTCTTTGCGCCTTTCATAATAGACCAGCCTTTTTTGTTATATATAAAATTGTATTAGCAGACCTATGTAAAAATGCACAAAAAGGAGAATACATTTTGCAAATGCCGAAATTATAAAGTGATAAATCTTTCCTTGCAAAATATGCTGAACTGTGATATAATCTAATATGTATAGCTTTAGCCAAAGGAGGAAGAGTGATGAAAGCACCGAAAACAGTATACGTTTGCACAGAATGTGATCATCAGTCGCCGAAATGGCTCGGCCAGTGTCCTTCCTGCGGCTCATGGAATACTCTCACAGAGGAGACCTATCGTGCTCCTGCAAAATCCGTTGCCTCTGCAAGCGCAAAGCGAATGGGCGGCGCAAAGGCAACAACCTTTTCTCAGATAGAAAAGGTTGATTGCATCAGAATGAGCACGGGGATCGGAGAGTTCGACCGTGTTCTTGGAGGCGGACTTGTTCTTGGATCGGCAGTTCTTCTTGCAGGCGAGCCCGGCATTGGTAAGTCAACTCTTCTTATGCAGCTTTGCGGTAAGGCCAGCTGTGAATATAAGATTCTCTACGTTTCAGGAGAGGAGTCCGGCGGTCAGCTGCGACTTAGAGCTCAGCGTCTCGGCGTTGATTCTTCCGAGGTTATGGTGCTGACGGAAACTGATATGGATACGATTCTGTCGGAATACGAGAGGATTTCTCCCGACGTTGTAATAGTTGACTCTATTCAGACGATGGTGCTCCAATCTGTTCAGTCAAGCGCAGGTAGTATAACTCAGGTTCGCGAATGTGCAACTGCGCTTATAGGACGTGCGAAGGAAGACGGAGCTGCCGTTATCCTTGTTGGGCACGTAAATAAAGAGGGCGGAATTGCAGGCCCTAAGGTTCTCGAGCATATGGTAGATGCGGTCCTTCATTTTGAGGGAGACAGAAGCCAGTGCCACAGAATCATAAGAGCCATCAAGAACAGATATGGCTCAACGAACGAAATTGGCGTTTTTGAAATGACGGATAAGGGCCTTGAGGAAATAGAAAATCCCTCAGCCATGCTTCTTCTCGGCAGACCGATCGGAGTTTCGGGAAGCAGCGCGGTTTGCTTGCTTGAGGGAACAAGACCAATAATTGCCGAAATTCAGGCGCTTGTAACCAAAACGGTTTATCCTTCCCCAAAGAGAATGGCGGACGGAATCGACTATAACAGAATGAGTCTTCTTTTGGCTGTTCTTGAAAAAAGACTTGGGCTGAGATTTTCTCAGTGCGACGTATATCTCAACGTTGTGGGTGGTCTCAGAGTAGACGAGCCCGCAGCAGATGCAGCCATAGCTCTTGCTCTTATTTCAAGCATTAAGGATATTCCTGTTCCCGCAGGTCTGCTTGTTTGCGGCGAGGTGGGCCTTTCAGGCGAGATCCGAGCAGTTTCTGCTCCCGAGCAGAGAGCAAAGGAGGCGCAGAGAATAGGCTTTAATTCGGTTGCATTTCCGAAGCGAAGCTTAAGCCATAAGCCTATAAAGCTTGAGGGCGTGGAGACCTTGGGAATTGCAGGCGTTTACGATCTGCTGACTCTTCTGCCCCGAGAAGAAAAAATATAAAAATATAAATGAAAAAGAGAAAATTTGTTGATATAGCAGCGATTGCCCTTGGGGGCTTTGCGTTTGTAGCGTATATCTCATATCTTATAAAGCTTGTGCTTTGGCCTGAAACCTTAAGTGCGCTTGTTATATGCCTTTCGGTCATGGCGCTGACGGCTTTGCCCGTAATATTTCATAAGCAGCTTGCGGTAGTGCTGCCAAAAAGGCTTTTTGCCGCCCTTAAGATCATCTATCTTTCGGCAGGAGTTTTTTATGCAGTAACATTTGCGGTGATGTGCCTCTATATTTCAGGAGTAAACAACCGACAGGTAACTCCTGATGAGCTAAGTGAGGAAACGGTGATCATCGTGTATGGCGCAGGTCTTGAGGGAGAGCGACCCGGCAAGGCTTTGCAGAAAAGGCTTAACACCGCGGCAGAGCTTTATAACGGCTGCTACGTGATCGTTTCAGGCGGCAAAGGAGATAACGAGGTTTGCACAGAGGCTTCTGCCATGAAGGAGTATCTTTGCGAAAAGGGAATCCCCGAGGAAAAGATCATCGAGGAAGACAGAAGCCGAAATACAATACAAAACATTAATTACTCATTTGAAATAATAAAAGAAAACGGACTTCTTGACTATAAGGTGGTTTCCGTTTCGAACGCGTTCCATATTCCGCGAATAATCCTGCTTTGCAGGAATCTTGGATACGAATCCTATCCCGCGCTTGCGCCCGATCCTGATTCAAGATTCATATTTGCAACCTTGGTCCGCGAATATATGTCCTATGTGAAGCTTATCTTGTTTGGCTTTGAATAAGCCGAAAGAAAGGAATTCAGAATGACTAAGAAAATATGCTATATTGTCGGCGCATCCGACACTAAGGGTATATACATAGATAAACAGGAGGAAGACTATATCATCGCAGCCGATGCAGGATATTCTGCCCTTCGTCAGATGGGTATCGTTCCTGATATGGTTGTGGGAGATATGGACTCCCTTGGGAATATCCCCCATCTCGAAAACGTTATCCGTCATCCCGTAGAAAAGGACGATACGGATACAGCTCTGGCTCTTGCTGAGGGTATCAAGAGAGGAT
Organism: Candidatus Avispirillum sp.; assembly: GCA_045656825.1. Lineage (GTDB taxonomy): Bacteria > Bacillota > Clostridia > Oscillospirales > CAG-272 > Avispirillum. The sequence goes on along the minus strand of JAZORY010000004.1, from coordinate 315 downwards.
ATAGAGATTTCATAATTTACGGAGGCCTTGGCAGACGCCTTGACCATTCTATCGCCAATATTCAGAATTGCGCAGGTTGTGCAGACCACGGCGCAAGATGCTGGATATGGGGAGAGGGAAATGCGGTTTGCGTTTTCGGAGATGGCGAGATCCATTTCGAAAAGGAAATGACAGGCATCGTTTCCGTGTTTTCTATCGGCCGCTCCTACGGCGTAACCCTTGACGGACTTAAGTATCCTCTAAATGATGCTTGCCTCACGTCCTACGTTCCTCTCGGCGTGGGCAACGAGTTTACGGGAATTCCTTCAACTGTTT
>JAZORY010000003.1:0-7426 GCA_045656825.1 Candidatus Avispirillum sp. | reverse complement strand
CACGGAGCTGATATCCCCGAGGATATGATAATTCCGCTTTATATTAACGGAAAAGACTTTGGAGCAGGCGAAAGCATTGAAAATGCATCTATTATGGATATTGCGCCCACGATCACAAAGCTTTTCAGTATAACTCCCCCTGCCGAATGGGAAGGTAAACCACTGATATAAAAACAAAAATCCGATGCTGCAGCATCGTATTTTTCTTTTAGATAGCCTGTTTATTGTTTATTGCAGAAAGCTATGGTTCGAATAAGCCTTGCAACTCTCTCCTCAGCCTCTTCACGCCTAATTCCTGCATCCTTAACCTCCTCCTCCTTGATCCAAACCTCAGCAACACTGGGAGAAAGGGCGCGATGCTCACTATTGAATTTTATATCCGACATTTATAGGCTCTCCTTTTTTGTGGACAATAGCTTTTTCTTTATTATATCCTTAAAAGCAAAAATAGAAATAATATTTCGAAAAATAATAAGCTCAAACGCTTGTTTACTTGACACAGCTTTTGTGCTATAATAAAGCAAACACTGAAGAAGGGAGAACAGTATGGCGGATAAATTTATTTTACACTCAAAATATAAGCCAACCGGCGATCAGCCTCAGGCAATAGACCGACTCACCGCAGGCATTGAAGCAGGTATGAGAGCTCAGACGCTTCTCGGAGTTACAGGAAGCGGAAAGACCTTCACTATGGCAAACGTTATCGCCAACGTTAACCGCCCTACGCTCGTTCTTGCCCACAATAAAACTCTTGCGGCTCAGCTTTGCTGCGAATTCCGCGAATTTTTCCCTGAAAATGCAGTTGAATATTTCGTATCCTACTACGATTATTATCAGCCCGAAGCATACGTCCCGGGCAAAGATATGTATATCGAAAAGGATTCATCCATAAACGATGAAATCGATAAGCTGCGCCATAGCGCAACCTCCTCTCTTTTTGAAAGACGAGACGTTATAATAGTTGCCAGCGTTTCCTGCATATACTCTCTTGGCCCCCCTGAAGAATATCAGTCTCAGATGGTGGCTGTTCGCCCAGGTATGATAATGGAGCGAGACGAGCTTGCCGCTCGCCTGATTGCCATCAGCTACGACCGCAACGACTTCAGCTTCACCCGAGGAAACTTCAGAATGAGGGGAGACACCCTCGAAATTTTCCCTGCAAACCAAAATGAAAAAGCAATTCGAGTTGAATTTTTCGGCGATGAAATAGACAGAATTTCCGAATTTGATCCTCTCACCGGCTCAGTCCTGCAATACGTAAACTACGCCGCAGTTTTCCCCGCCAATCACTACGTTGTGGCACAGGAGGGCAAAGAAACCGCCCTTAAGGAAATAGAGCGCGAAATGGTTGAGCGTGTTGCATATTTTCAGGAAAACGGCAAGCTGTTGGAGGCTCAGAGAATAGAGGAGCGCACAAGATACGACCTTGAAATGCTCCGCGAGATAGGATTTTGCTCAGGTGTTGAAAACTATTCAAGAGTTCTGTCAGGCAGAGAGCCCGGCTCCACCCCATACACTCTTCTTGATTATTTCCCCGACGATTTTATAATCTTCGTGGATGAGTCTCACGTAACACTTCCACAGGTTCGCGGAATGTTCGGCGGAGACCGCGCAAGAAAGAAAAACCTTATCGACTATGGCTTCCGCCTTCCCTCAGCATACGATAACAGACCTCTCAACTTCGGCGAGTTTGAAGAAAAGATAAATCAGGTTATAATGGTTTCCGCAACTCCTGCGGAATATGAAAAAACTCACTCTATGCAAACTGTTGAGCAGATCATCCGCCCCACAGGGCTTCTCGATCCTGAAATCGAGGTGCGCCCCGTTGAAACTCAGATCGACGACCTTCTCAGCGAGGTAAGGGCCAGAACGTCCAAGGGAGAAAGAGTTCTCGTTACAACCCTCACGAAGAAAATGGCTGAGGATCTTACGGAATATATGGATGAACAGGGAATCAGAGTTAAATATATCCATCATAACGTCGAAACTATGGAAAGAAGCGAGCTTATCCGCGATCTTCGAATGGGTCTCTTTGACGTTCTTGTTGGTATAAATCTGCTGCGCGAGGGCATAGACTTACCTGAGGTTACTCTCGTTGCTATCCTTGATGCAGATAAGGAAGGACTTCTCCGAAGCGAAACGTCTCTTATTCAGACAATAGGCCGCGCCGCCCGAAACGTTGGCGGAAAGGTTATTATGTATGCCGATAATATAACTCGCTCAATGGATGCGGCAATAAGAGAAACCAATCGCCGCCGCGCAATCCAGCAGAAATATAACGAGGAAAACGGCATTACTCCTCAAACCATCAAAAAAGAGATCGGCGAGCTTATAAAAATAGGCACAACGGGCTCAAAACGCGGCAAAGGCGATAAAAAGAAGCTTTCCGCAACAGAAAAAGCTGCTGAAATCGAGCGCCTGAGAGCAGAAATGAAAAAGGCGGCAAGCGAGCTCAGGTTTGAGGAAGCCGCTTATCTCAGAGATAAGATCAAAACTCTTGAGATTGAAAAGAAATAAGCAGAGTGCTTCATATACTATGCAAAGTACACATTTTCCACTTGACAAAAACGGAATATATGTATAAAATAATAGTACTGAAGCATAATATAATTACAAAGGAGATAAACCATGGCAGACGAAATTTTCGAAGCTGAAATCTATACTCTCACAGACGACGAAGGCGTTGAAAACGACTTCGAGCTTATCGGCACAGTTGAAGTTGAGGGTGTAACATATTACGCGCTCGTTCCTTACACAGAAGATGAAAACGCAGAAATCGATGAATACATCGTTCTCCGCGGTGAAAAGGACGAAAACGGCGAAGACGTTCTCGTTTCTATCGAGGACGACGAGGAATTCGACCGTATTGCTGACATTTTTGACGACGAATTTGCTGACGTTGACTTTGAAGCAGCAGACGAAGAGTAATTTCTCATAATTACGCTTATTTCCTGCAGTGTATTGTGATAGGGTTGCTAATTGAACCCACATTTGATTAATGGAGTGAACACTCCGTGTAGGAATGCAGGCCTCCCGACCGCCTCTCCTTTGACAGGCGAATCGGACGTTGGAAGCACAAAGCACGGCCGACGCACACCACCTTGCATGAGCAGGGTTTCACATTGTGATCTTACACGGCACTGCGGGAGCTTTATATGAAGCATCAAATCTTGCCTTTGTTGGCAAGATTTTTTGTTTTGCCTCCGTGCTTTCCCCTTGTAAAAAAGACCGCAATATGATAAAATTATTTTATAACGAAAGATAATAACGGAGGATATTATGGAAAACAAAGAAAAAGAGCTTTCCACAGTTATTTTCAAGCCTATCGCGGAAACAGAGAAATGCTTCCTTGATGAAAAAATAAGCACAAAGGCGCTGCATAATAAGGCGTCTATGCTCCGCGGCGAGCGTTTCAGCTTCCAGCTTGCATATCAGGATATGAAAATGCGCTTTGACCGCCGCATCGCTCATATCAAGGTTGAGGGCGATATCGCAGATTGGGTCAGCGTTCAGCGTGTTGAATGTGTGCCCGTTCGCCTTCCCATCAGCCGCGCTTGCGAGGATATGAACTTTTTGCGCCGCGAGCCCGGTCTTTTCCCTGATCTTCTCCGTCCTATAACAGAAAAGAACAGAGTTTACGTTACAAGCGATCTGCAGAGCGTTTGGGTTGATATCAGAGTTCCCGAGGATGCTCCCGCAGGCGATCATAAGCTCACGTTCACTCTTTACAGCGGCGAAGGCGAATACGAGGTATACGGCACTTGCACCTTCACAGCAACCGTTATCCCCGCAACGCTCCCCAAGCAGAAGATCGCTATCACACAGTGGTTCTATTGCGACTGCCTCGCTTCTTATTATAACCTCGAAATGTTCTCCGAGCGCCATTGGGAGATCATTGAGAATTATATCAAAACAGCTGTTGATAACGGCATCAATATGATCCTCACACCTATCTTCACTCCCGCCCTTGACACTCAGGTTGGAGGAGAGCGCCCCACAAACCAGCTTCTCGGTATTACAAGAGAAAACGGCAAATGGAGCTTCGACTTCACTCTCGTTGACCGCTGGATTGAAATGTGTAAGGGCTGCGGAATCGAATATTTCGAAATTTCTCACCTCTTCACTCAGTGGGGAGCAGAGCACGCGCCTAAGATCATGGCAACTGTTGACGGCGAATATAAGAAGGTTTTCGGCTGGGAAACAGACGCTGCAGCCGAAGAATATACAACATTCCTTAAGGAAATGATTCCTCAGCTCATCGAGGTTCTCCGCCGCCACGGCGTTGATAAGAAAACTGTTTTCCATATCTCCGACGAGCCCGGCGGATGGATGCTTGAATCCTATAAAAAGGCGAAGAGCACTGTTGAAGACGTTCTTGACGGTCAGATCATCATCGACGCTCTCTCCGACTATTCATTCTATGAACAGGGCGTTCTCAAGAACCCCGTTGTTTCAACAGACCACGTTGGTCCCTACATAGAAAACAACGTTAAGGACCTCTGGGTATACTACTGCTGCTGTCAGGTAAATAAGGTTTCAAACCGACTTGTTGCAATGCCCACGGCAAGAAACAGAATCATCGCAACACAGTTCTATAAATATAAGATCGCAGGCTTCTTGCAGTGGGGCTTCAATTTCTATTTCACACAGCACTCCTGCGAGCCCCTCAATCCCTATATGTGCACAGACGGCGGATGCTGGGTTCCCGCAGGCGACACGTTCTCCGTTTACCCCGCTGACGACGGCACAGCATACGAAACGATCCACCTCCTCGGATTCACAGCCGCTCTTACAGACCTTCGCGCTATGGAGCTTGCTGAAAGCCTCTGCGGCAGAGATGCAGTTATGGCGATCCTTGAAGACGGCATCGAGCCTATCACTTTTGACAAATATCCTCAGGAGCAGGAATATATCCTCAATATGAGAGAAAAAATCAATCGCCTTATTGCAGACAATATCAAATAAATCAGGAGATAAAATATGACTGTCAGAGAAATACTTGCCGATATCAAAAGCGACCGAGTTAAAAAGGTTGTTATTGATACCGATGCATATAACGAGATCGACGACCAGTATGCTATCGGATACAGCTTCCTTTCCGATAAAATCGACATTCTGGCAATCCACGCCGCTCCCTTCGAAAACGAGAAGAGCGACAATATGGAATACGGTATGGAAATGAGCTATAAGGAGATCAAAAAGGTTCTCGACCTTCTTGATCCCGATTGCAAAATCCCCGTTTTTAAGGGCAGCCGTGCCTCCATTGAAAAAAGCGGAGAGATTCAGGATAGCGAAGCGGCCCGCAATCTGATCAAAGTCGTTCACGAAACAGACGAAATCGTTTACGTTCTTGCCCTCGGCGCTATCACAAACGTTGTTTCCGCTCTGAAGATCGACCCCTCTATCAAGAACAATATGTGCGTTATCTGGCTTGGAGGAAACTGGCTTGAGGGCGACAACCTCGGCGAATTCAATCTCGTTCAGGACTTCACGGCAGGACAGATGCTTCTGAACTCTGAAGTTCCTCTCCTTCTCTGCCCCGCTTGGTTTGTTGTAAGCGATCTGGGCGTTAAATGGGACGACGTTTGCGAGCTTCAGAACCAGAATCCCTTCTGCGACTATCTCTTCGAGATCACAGGACGCTGCCGCGAGCTTGCTGGCGCTCCTCATTGGTGGACAAGAACCATCTGGGACGTTGCAGCACCCGCCATTCTTGACGATCCCTCCTGCGCAGAGATCGAGGTTCTGCCCACACCTATCTTCACAGATGCAAGAGTTTACGCCTTTGACTCCACACGCCACGAAATGCTCTATCTCAGAAAGATCCATCGCGATATAGCAATTCCTAACACCTGGAAGCATATCAAAACGGCAAGAAAATGAACGTAAACGAAATACTTGCGGACCTCAAAAGCGACAGAATCAAGAAAGCTGTTCTTGACACTGATGCATATAACGAAATTGACGATCAGTTTGCCATAGTTTACAGCTATTTTTCAGAGAAGATCGACCTTCAGGCGATCTATGCCGCTCCCTTTCATAACGATAACAGCACAAGCTATGAGGACGGAATGGAAAAGAGCTACGAGGAAATAATCAGAGTTCTTGATTGCTGCGACGAAGAAATCAGGATTCCCGTTCTGAAGGGAAGCCGAACAACTATCACAAATAACGGAGGCAAGCCCGTCGAAAGCGAAGCGGCAGACCATCTTATCCGCCTTGCTCACGAAAGCGACGAGATCATCTACGTTATGGGAATAGGAGCAATAACGAACGTCGCATCCGCTATTAAAAAGGATCCCACGATCGTTGATAAGCTCTGCATTATCTGGCTTGCAGCAAAGCAGACTCATTTCGACGACGTTGAGGAGTTCAATCTTTGTCAGGATTATATGGCAGGGCAGATCGTTCTCAATTCCGGAGCAGGATTGCTTCTCTGCCCCGCATTCAACGTTGTTTGCGCACTTGGCGCGAGAATCGACCTTGTTCGTAAGCTGAAAGGGCATAATCCCGCCGCAGAATACGTTTATAATCTTGGCGAGGGGTATTATAAAGGCGCAGGAGAGCCTTCAGATTGGCTCAGAGTGCTCTGGGATATTGCAGCACCTGCAATTCTTGACAATCCCAAATGCGCCGAAATAGAGATCATACGCGCACCCGTCTTTACAGACGATAGAAAATATGCCTTCGACTCTACGCGCCATCAGATCATGATGCTTAATTCCATCGACAAAGAATCAACGTATGATCGCGCATGGGAAGTTATAATCAGAGGCAAATTGAATTAAATAATTGAAAGCGCTGCGAATTCGCAGCGCTTTTTGTTTTGTCGTATGATTTTTTGGCGGATCAAATACCGTAGGGACCGACGTCTTCGGCGGGAACCCCCAAAACTCGTCAAGCTCGTTTCGGGGAACCCCTACGGCGATCCGCGCTTGACGTATGATTATATTTCAGGCGGACGACCACAGGTCGCCCCTACGGGTTGAGCGGTTAATTATCGCATTAGCCTTCTCCTTGAGGAGAAGGTGGCGGCGGAGCCGTCGGATGAGGTGTACAAAATTTTTGATTATGTTACAATCGGGACGTCGAGGGCGCCGTCCCCTACCGGTTTGATTGTACCTTTCGTTTGCATGTTTACACGTCGTATGGACGAGCTGTGTTCGCCCGCTTCTAATGTATGCCCATATCTCGAACGGACGACCAAAGGTCGCCCCTACGGGTTGAACGGTAAATTATCGCATTAGCCTTCTCCTCGAGGAGAAGGTGGCTCCGAAGGAGACGGATGAGGTGTATCAAGCCTTCTCCAGCGGAGAAGGTGTCATCGAAGATGACGGATGAGGAGGAAAATGTTAATATAAGCTTCTCCTCCCCCACCATTTTGCAAAGCAATATGCTCCCCCGTCCCCGCTGGGGAGTTGTTTGG
>JAZORY010000002.1:0-3158 GCA_045656825.1 Candidatus Avispirillum sp. | reverse complement strand
TTTTCTGCGAAAAGGTTTTGAAGGGGGACTGGGGGGAAACTTTTCCTCAAAAAGTTTCACCCAGGTACACCTATTATATTTTTCTTGCCTCAATATAGTATCGTTTGCTTTTAGCTTCGCCCATAGAGAAGGTTTTTCTGGGGAGGGAGCCATTTTCTGCAACGTAGGAAAGGAGCGCATCCTTTTCAATACCGTTACAAAGGAAAGCAACAGTGTTTTCCATTTTAGAAAGCTCAATTGTATCCTCAACGCCGTGAATATAATCGCACTCAGCCTCGGGATGAGACTTGAGATATGCATCAATGAAGATCTGGAGGCATCCGATGTCAATGGGATGAACGTCGGGGAAATATACCTCTCTGCGCTCACCGTTTACGTAAGCATCCATCTTTCTGCCACTTGCAGGCAGGCAAGAAAGAATATCGTCAATATCAACGTTTTTAACTATGCGATAGATGGGCTCAAACTCAATAGACTTTTCATGGATATTCACTATCTCGCAAAGAGCATATCTTGCAGGGTGAGTTTTTGCCGCCTCGCCAAACTGCTCCTTAAGCTCCTCGTAGTAGGTCTTAGCACCTGCGAGAGAGTGGTTACCATCACCAACCGCATAGGATGCACCAACCTTGGAAGCCTCGTATTCACTGATAAGAGCGCAAAGAGAATCCAACTTTTCTCCCTCAAGCTTATAGCCTGAAATAGCGCCGCCACCTGCCATAAGATTGAAATCATAAAGCTTTGTAAGACCGTCCTTGGCGCCTTCCATAAAGCTCATTATCTTGTCTTCAGCATCATCAAAGAACACCATAATATGAGGAAGCTCCATAGAAGCGAAGCGACGGATGTTGACGCGAGGAGGAATACGAGAAAGAACTGTTTCCTCTGTTGCAGAAACAAGAGGCTTGTTTTCAAATCTGTAATCGTACTTTTCAAGATCAATCGCACCAACAATACCGCGGCGAAGCTTGCCGTCGGGAAGGATTCGCTCAACGTAGATCATAGCATCCTTGTGGAGCTTTAATTTCTCAGGAACAGAAACCATTGAAGATACAACAACGCTTTTGTGAAGAGGTTCCTTTTCTGTTTCAAGATAAGCCTCGGGGAGAACGAGAGAATATGTTGACATAGCATCTCCTATAAATGAGTCAACGCCATCCCAATATTCCTTCTGGCTTGTGAACTGATCGCAGGCAATAATAGCCCACTTTTCCCAAGCGGAATCGTTCTGAGCATAATCCGGCAGAAGAATGTCAGCCGGAGCAAAAATGTTTTTTTCCATAACGTACATAACCTTTACAAAATGATAATATCTATTATACCGCAACGAAGGAAATATGTCAACGCGAGGATGGCAGCAAAAAAATCAAAAAAATCGAAAAAAGGTGTTGACAAACGTATTTGATGATGGTATACTAAGCAAGTCGATGGCCCGTTGGTCAAGCGGCTAAGACACCGCCCTCTCACGGCGGAAACGGGGGTTCGATTCCCCCACGGGTCACCAAACAAAAAAGACACGCTTCAGCGTGTCTTTTTTTGTTTCCCGTGTTTGACGGGGAATCGAAAGGGCGGTCGCATCGCGTAGCGGCGACTAAAACTCCTGATAGGAGTTTTTAGCCCGTAGCGCTGAAGTTTCTTTGACTTTAAGCTGCAAATACGGCCGAGTGCGCCAAAACTAGTTTTGGCGAAACCTTTATGCCAGAATTGTTCCCCCACGGGTCACCAAACAAAAAAGACACGCTTCAGCGTGTCTTTTTTGTTTTCCCGTGTTTGACGGGGAATCGAAAGGGCGGTCGCTGAATTATCGTTAGCGGATCAGATGCCCGTAGGGACCGACGTCCTCGGCGGTCCGTTTCTAACGTATGACCATATTTCAATCGGGACGTCGAGGGCGCCGTCCCCTACCGTTGGACGAAGCCTTTCGTCCAGCGGTTAAACAACCATACACAAAGGACGACCGAAGGTCGCCCCTACGATGAATACGAACATAGTCCGCTGAATTTTCGCTTAGCCTTCTCTAGCGGGAGAAGGCTAGGGGTTATAAATTATCGTTTATCATATCTTCCTTCTCATACTTGCATCCTTGCGCATATACTGTTAGCGGAAAGGACTGATGATTATGAAAAATCTCCCCTTTAGGGGAACTGCAACAGCTGTGGTTACCCCTATGAAAAACGGAGAAATAGATTTTTTGGCGTTTCGCCGTATAATTGAAATGCAGATAAGCGCGGGAATAACAGCTCTGGTTATATGCGGAACCACGGGAGAGGCGCCAACGCTCACCGAAAAAGAAAAGCTCTCATTGTATGCTGCCGCCATAGAATTTTCTGAAAAAAAGGCAAAAATAATAGCAGGATGCGGCTCTCCTTCCACTTCATCCACCTGCTCTCTTGCAAAAGAATCCGAAAAACTAGGCGTCGATGCTCTGCTGACCGTTACTCCCTACTATAACAAATGCACGGCAGAGGGACTTTACCAACATTATCGCGAAATCGCAAAAGCAGTTTCTCTTCCTGTTATCGCGTACAACGTTCCTGCTCGTACCGGAGTTGATATTCCACTTGAGGCATACGAAAAAATGGCTTCCATCGAAAATCTTGTGGCAATTAAAGAAGCCTCGGGTAACGTTTCAAAATCCGAGACTATACTATCCCATTTCGGATCTCGCTTTGCAGTTTACAGCGGTAACGACGACCTGATCGCACCAATTTATGCCATCGGAGGAAACGGAACCGTTTCTGTTATATCAAACATCCTGCCGAACGAAACACGAACTCTATGCCGTCTTTGCGAGGAAGGGAAAATGAAGGAAGCTGCAAGGCTTCAGCTTTATCTCTATCCTATGATTCGTCTTTTATTTTCTGAGATTAGCCCCATACCGATCAAAGCTGCATTAAGCCTGATGGGAATATGCTCCCCTGAAACGAGATTGCCTCTCTCACCAGCCAGCGAGCAGCTGATCGGCAAGCTCAAGGATGCTCTTGTTCATTATGGGCTTGTATAACAAAAACCACCGCAAGTGCGGTGGTTTTTGTGTTTATAGACCGATTAAATCGTCCATTCTTTTTTAATAATTCTGACCTTAAGATAAAGAAGGTCCGCGGGGGTTATGCTGCCGTTATGGTCTACGTCAGCTGCTGCAAACTCTGCATCTGTGGGAG
>JAZORY010000001.1:0-78005 GCA_045656825.1 Candidatus Avispirillum sp. | reverse complement strand
ATGATGGGTCTCATCGGCGCTGGTAACAACCCCATGGTTGGTATGACAGTTGCTGTTGCAGTTGCTATCGAAGAGGCTTCTAAGTAATCCTTTGTTTATAAGGGTTTACGGCAGTTTCTAATTAAAAAAATCAAGGCTCCTGAGTCTCGGCTCAGGAGCCTTTTTCGTTCTGTTTTTCAGTTTTTGTTCACGTTTTGTCCACACATTTTTGAGTTATTCTGTTATAATGGGGAAAAGTATTGGAGGGAATTGTTATGACATATTACATAGTGGGCGCGATCGTATTCGGCGGTGTGGTCCTCTGTATGTTTCTTATGAAGGATACTGATCTCGCTAAATACAAAAAATACGGTAAGAAAAGAAAATAACGAATTGGACACATCATTTTGAGGTAGCACCTTATGATGTGTCCAATCTTTTTTGTGAGGTTTTATGATGAAAAGGAATACTGGAATTTATTATAGCTTTGTGATATAATCAGTTCATGATGGGAATTTTAAAGTTAGATTTTTAAAGGTATTAATAATGAGAAACAGAGCAGGCGTTATTATTTATTGTAAATCAGAAGAAAGAATCTTACTCATAAAAAGAATAAAGAATGATGCTAGATACTGGGTAATTCCAGGTGGCGGAGTAGAAGCTAACGAAACCTATGAGGAAGCGGCAAAAAGAGAAATCAAAGAGGAATTGGGGCTCCTCTTTGATGAACTGACAGAGGGCATAACAATCGAAAAAGAGAATTGTATAGAAAAGTATTATATTACTTTGGTGGATATAATCACTGATTTTTCAATTCAAGGAGAAGAGAAAAAACGATCAAATGAAGCAAATCAATATATTTTGGAATGGGTTTCAAAATATGAACTGCCTACCATCAATTTGCTTCCCAAAGAATTGAAAGATAGTATCTTAGAAATGCTTAAATGAGTAAAGGAGCTGCGATGCAGCTCCTTTTTTGTTTATTAAATTTAACCGGGGATAAATTCAAGGGTTTCGTCGCCAAGCTCGATTACAAGCTTTTCGTTATCATAGCTCACGATTTTGAGTGTGTTTGCAACGTCGGCATCCTCGGCGATAATATCAAGAGTTACAACGCCTGTTTCGCTATCATAGGTATATTTTTCTGCAATTACGGAATAGTCCTTATGATCGCGGCAGAAACAATAATAGGAAAAGCTGCCAAAGGGACCGAAGTTGATTATCTCTGTGCATCCTTCAACTTCTCTCTTCCAGTCCATATTTGTGAAGGAAAACTCGTTATAGTCAACCTCTTCCGTGTGGACGTATTTATCCTCAGGCACGAATTCTCTCTTTTCGCCGTCAAAGTCAAGAACGAGCTTTTCTTCGTCGCAGCTTACAACGGTTACCTTAGTTATCATTTCATCGGTGGTCTCAATAGCATCAAAGGTGATAACCTTTGAATTGTCGTCGTAGGTATAGCCCTCAATGAGATCTGCATCATTCACGGGGTTTCCGCAGGAGCAGGAATAGGAAAAATCGCCGTTGCCGGCAAGCTTGAGAGTTTCTGTGCACGCCTCGGCATCGCGAATCCAATTTACGTCTGCAAAGGCATAGTCGCTGTAATTTACTGCTTCATTTGTCTTTTCTGTGTCCTTGTTGTCATCCTTTGAGCAGGCAACGAGAAATACACAAAGTGTTAGTACGCATGCCACGGCAAGAAGGATGGAAAAGATTCTTTTTTTCATAATGTTCCCCTTTCTTCCCGACACTTATCGGGTATACGTATTTTTTGAGGAAGAAAAAGCCCCTACCTCATTTTAACTATATCATACGTAATATTCAAATTGATTAATTTTCTGTTAATATTGGAGACTTTAACCAAAAAAAGAGATGCGTTGCATCTCTTTTTTATTCATCATCATTCTCAACGAACTCTGCAATATCTTCTATGCGGCAACCGAGGGCTGAGCAGATTTTGTCTATGGTTTTTGTTTCTATATTATCATTTGCCTTGAGCCTCCTGATAGTTTTGCTATCAATTCCGCATCGCTCGCGCAGTTTATATGTTGAAAAGCCTTTTTCCTTCATTGTGAGCCATAATTTATCAAAAACTATCATTTCAGCACCCCCTTGACATATTTTATTATGGGGGTTATAATCCTAATTATTAAGGGGATATAATCCCCATATAACAGGATTTAGTTATGACAAAAAGAGTGGTTATAGCGGGATGCAGAAATTATAACGATTATGAAAAAGCAAAGCCCTTTATTGATTCTTGCCTTAGTGAAATAACAAAATAGCACACTATCATTATCCTATCAGGATGTTCACGCGGTGCAGATGCTATAGGCGAGCGTTATGCCCTTGAAAATGGATTTGAAATTGAAAAACACCCTGCCAACTGGGAAGCATATGGCAAAAAAGCAGGACCAATGCGCAACAAACAAATGGCAGAAATATGCGATTTTGTGATCTGCTTTTGGGACGGAGAGAGCAAGGGGACGCGATCCATGATAGGCTATGCAAAAAAGCACAACAAGAAAGTATTTATAAAGAATATTTAACAAGGACAAGGGACGATTCTGTGGTCCCGGAATATCGTGGGCGCCATCCCCTACCGAAACAAAGCACAAATTGAAAAAGGAGCTGCGATGCAGCTCCTTTTTTACTTATTAACTTCATCAAAATACTTTTCGAAGTCCACAACCACATTTTCCGCGCGTGATTTCTCAGCGGCAAAAACAACGCTATGGTTATAATAGGATTCCCATATATCCGGCACGGAATTGCCCGTATATTCTCCTGCAAGATAATCATACACCGTTGCAACGATGCCCGCATCGCCTCCGCCGTGGCCACCAACGATTCCGTTTGCTCCCGTTATATCAAATTCCTCTCTTGAGGCGGTTCTGTAATTATACACGCTGATGGGCGAATTGGAATCAAGCGCGGCGCGTATCTCGCCCTCCGTGCCCATTATATGTATATGACGTCCGCCCTCGTTGAAGGCGTTCATTGAAAAGGTTACGGTTACGTCGTCCTCAAAGAGCATATTGACGGTCTGATGGTCCACAACGTCGTTATCACAACGGAAAACACACTTGCCATACTGAGTTTTGGTTATTGCCTCCCAAACCTGCTCATCCGTTGGGAAAACCTGCTTTGTTGCGGCGCAGCGGAACCAACCGTTCCATTTATCGTCATAATAAAGCTTCACGGCATTAAAAGGACATTTTTCCTTATGGGGACAATCCTGATAGCAATATTCAGGAGCACCCTCGGGAGCGTTTTCCTCCTTGAAATAGGAAAGAGCGCCAAAGGACTGCACACTCTTGACCTTTTTACCAAGAAGCCACTGAAGAATATCAATATCGTGGCAGGATTTCTGCAGGAGCATATTGGAGCTGCGCCCCTCGTTTCCCCAGTTTCCTCGAACAAAGCTATGGCTCTGATGAATAAGCTCAACACATTCCTCGTGGTTTATGGACATTATTCTGCCAACCTTGCCCTCATCAATCAGCTTTTTCAATGCAAGAAAAACGTTTGAATAGCGAAGAACCGTGCAGATGATAACCTTAACGTTTTTATCCATCGCCGCCTTTGTCAGCGACGTGCACTGCTCCTGAGTTGGTGCGATGGGCTTTTCCAGCATCACGTCATAGCCAAGCTCGATTGCCTTCATTGCGGGCGCAAAATGGTCGCGATCCATCGTACAAACAAGGCAAAGATCTGCTATTTTCCCAAGGGCAAGCAGGGGCTTCCAATCCTCAAAGCACATTTCCTCGGGAACGGAATTATTGTTTTTTATATATTCGCGCCTATTTTCAATAGGCTCTGCAATTGCAACAACCTCATATTTATCGCCGAGATTTTTCATGATCTCGGTGTATCGCTTTCCGCGATCACCGCATCCGATAACTATAACCTTTAGCTTTTTCATTTTGTTCTGTATTTCCCGTTGTTAAAAATTATATATTGGGGTGAAAGAATGATTATGTTTTATACGGGATGGCGAAGGTGCCATCCCGTATCACTATCAAATATTAAATCCGCAAGGATTTACACCTTGACGATTCACTCTTCACTTTTACCTTTTCTAAGCACGTTCCATGCTGCTTCGAAAATGGGATCGCGGTCAAGATCGGTAACCATGATCATTTCAGGGCGGCTATCGTCAAAGGCATAGCCTCTTTCCTCCGTAAGAATGGGACGGGGCATAAATTCAACCGTTGCACACTCGGGAGTTTCAAACATAGCGGGTCCGCCCAGATCCCAGATGGTTCTCGCCCAGGTGGGAGGTGCTCCAACAGCCTTATATGCATTATATGAAATATCATAGAGATAATCGCAAACGGGATTTGCGCCCTTTATCTGAGCCACACAATCAATGGGAGAGCGAAGCTTCTGAGTTACGTTTACATCAGGCACAATAACAAGCTTCACGCCACTTTCAAAGAGTAGCTGAGCCGCCTTATAGTCCTGCTCAACGTTATATTCAACGGGGCATCCGATAAACAGCGGACGGCATCCCACAAACACAACGCATATCTTATCCACAATATCGGGGGCTTTAAGAATTGCAGAGGTTACGTTTGTAAGCGCACCGATTGCTGCAACGTATACTATCTCGTCGCTTTCTCTTGCGATGCGGATAATTGCATCCGCCGCTTCACTTTCAACATAAGTGCCGAGCTCGTCTATTGTATTAACGCTTCCGCGATAAGTTTCTGTTTTATAATGAGGATTGCAAAGAGAAAGCACCTTAACTATCTCGTCATAGCTGCGCTTCATTCCCAATTCCTTTGAATTGCATCTATCGTGCATATAATGCTCGGCGCAAACTGCCAAAAGATCAACCTTCTTTGAATAATAAAGGCATGCTATTGCAAACTGATCGTCTATTTCGTTATAAGCGTCTGTGTCAAGAATAACCTTCTTCACTCTGTCGCTCTTCAGATCGCAAAGAATTTCACGCATTGTCATAAGTGTACCTCACAAGGCTTTTTTATTTATTATAACCCACCCGACTGCCACTTGTCAAATGACGGCAATATATGCTAAAATAGAATATCAATCAAAGGAGGGCAGATATGCTGAGAATAATCCCAACGCCGATTCTCGTTGAAGAAAAAAAGGGTAGCTTTACCCTTTCAAGTGCTTGTAAAATTGAATACTATGGCGCTGACAGCAGAATTACTGCGGCGCTTAAGGTGCTTCTCAGCGAATCCGGAAACACCCCCTCCGAAAATGTGATTACAATAGAGCATGGGGATAGTGGAGAGGGCTACCGACTGACAGTATGTGAAAGCACTATCACAATTGACGCCGACGGCGCGGCGGGAGCCTTTTATGCAATTCAATCCCTTCGCCAGCTTTGCCGCCAAAACAATGGTGCCATTCCCTGCTGCTATATTAAGGATGCACCCGATTTATCCTATCGCGGCTTTTATCACGATATTTCCCGCGGACGCGTGCCAAAGCTCAAAAAGCTGAAGGAAATTGCAGACACTCTCGCTTTCTATAAAATAAATTCCCTCCAGCTATACGTTGAGGATGCGTTTACGTTCCGCGAGCTTGAGGGCATATCCACCTCAGAAAACGCGCTTACGCCTGATGAAATCAGAGAACTGGACAGCTACTGCAAGGACAGATTTATAGACCTTGTGCCGTCTATGTCCACCTTCGGACATCTTTACACCCTGCTTCAAAGCAAGCGCTACAACCACGTCTGCGAGCTGAAGGGATACGAGCCGACGCGCAATTATTGGCTTGAGCGCCAATGGCACCACACGGTTGACGTATACAACCCTGAAACAATAGACGTGATAGGCTCAATGATGCGGCAGTTTATTCCCCTCTTTTCATCAAAATATTTCAACATTTGCTGCGATGAAACTATGGATCTTTGCAACGGAACAAATCTTGGACGCGACAAAGGTGAAGCATATTTTCATCACGTTGAAAAGCTTATTGATATTGCAAAATCCTACGGCAAAACCGTTATGATGTGGGGCGACGAATGTATGGCACGTCCTGACATGGCAAAACAGCGACTGCCCGAGGATATTATCGTTCTCAACTGGTGCTATCGACGCGAGGTTGCAGAATGGATTCCAAAAATGTTTTGGGAGCGAGGCTTTTCGCAGATTTCCTGCACGGGAACATCCTGTTGGGAAAATTTCATTGAAAATATTTATATTTCAACGGGAAATATCTCCTCATATGCCTCCCATGCAAAGAAATACGGCACACTCGGTGTTCTGAACACCAATTGGGGCGATTTTGGCCACGTTTGCCCCTTCAGCTGCAATTTATACGGTCTATTATTCGGAGCCGAAAAATCGTGGAACGTAGACTCTGTAACTGATGCAGAATTTGAAGCTTCAGCAAGTCTGCTGCTTTATGACGTAAAGGACTTCAATATGGCAGACACGCTCCGCGCTCTTGCCCTTGCCGGCAGCAGCTGCAATTGGTCGGAATTCGTTATATGGCATTCCGCAACCCATCTTGAAGAAAAGGAAATGCCTCTCAAATTCGGCTATGGACCAAATGGCGAAAACACAGCCGTCGACGTTGCAAAGCATATTGAAATATGCAAAAAAGAAAGGGAGCGCCTTGAATTGCTCGGGAAGGACACTCCTATAATAAACGACCTGATTCTCTCTTGTCGCGCAATTGAACTGATGAACCGCCTTATGCTTTGCATCAGCGGCTATAACGGCTACACCGACAGCGCGGCCCTTCAGGCTGATTTTAACGCCTGGCTCTCCGACTACGAGATTGCCTGGAATCGCGACGACAAGCCCTCGGGTCTCTCTCGCATCAAGGATTTCATCTCAAATATTACAAGCGAATAGCCTCATATCTGTCTTTTGAAATATTTTTAATACAACCTCTGAAATTTTATTATAAATACTATTGCAAATCCAATTTTGATATGCTACAATACCGAATCAACCCTTGAAGGAGACCTTATGATATGGATAAATCTCAAATAAAAAGAATCAAATACGCCTGTTATAGCTCCAATATGACGATGTCTGTGGTGGCTACGCTCTCTCCTGTGCTTTTTCTCACATTCAGAGAGCTCTACGGCTGCTCCTACTCAATGCTTGGAGCGCTGGTTCTGATAAACTTTGTTACACAGCTTATAGTGGACCTTATTTTTTCTTTCTTTTCCCACAAATTCAATATTCCAAAAACAGTTAAAATGATTCCCGTTATCGCTCTGGCAGGTTTTCTCATCTACGCTATCTGGCCATTCTTTTTCAGCGGCTCGGTATATATGGGACTGGTTCTTGGAACCATCATATTCTCCGCCGCATCAGGCCTTGGAGAGGTGCTTATCAGCCCCGTTATTGCAGCTCTGCCTGCGGACGATCCCGACCGTGAAATGAGCAAACTCCACTCGGTTTATGCTTGGGGAGTTGTTGGAGTTGTAATCGTGAGCACCATTTTCCTCCTCCTTGCAGGAAAGGAAAAATGGCAATTTCTTGCACTGCTTCTTATGCTTGTTCCGCTTATCTCCGCCTTTCTTTTTGCAAACAGCGAGATTCCCGAAATGGAAACTCCCGAAAAGGTTTCAGGCGCTCTTGCACTGCTGAAAAACCGCCAGATATGGCTTTGCGTTTTCGCGATATTCCTTGGTGGCGCCGCTGAATGCACTATGGCTCAATGGAGCTCGGGTTATATTGAGCAGGCACTAGGCATACCTAAAATTTGGGGAGACCTTTTCGGCGTTGCACTATTTTCCGTGATGCTTGGAACGGGTAGAACTCTCTATTCTAAAATAGGAAAAAACATTGGCCGAGTACTCACCCTCGGCTCGATAGGTGCAACCATTTGCTATTTCATTGCGGCAATTTCCAACGTTTCCTTTATCGGCCTTATTGCCTGCGCATTGACAGGTCTTTGCACCTCTATGCTCTGGCCCGGAAACTTAGTTGTTGCCTCAGGAAAATTCCCCGCAGGAGGAGTTTTCATATATGCTATGATGGCGGCAGGCGGCGACCTGGGCGCTTCCGTTGGCCCTCAGCTTGTTGGAGTTATAACAGATGCGGTTATTGCATTCCCCAAAGCGGCCGAAATTGCAGATGCTCTTATGCTGACTCCCGAGCAGCTTGGAATGAAGGCTGGTATGCTCTGCGGTATGCTTTTCCCATTGATCGGTATTTTCATTTCTCTGAAGCTTTGGAGATCCGAGAAAAAATAAAAGGGTTCGATTTCGAACCCTTTTTTATTATCTTTTATTTCTTTTTTGCTTCACCGAAACATACACAACAAAGCTTATGATAAGAAGCGCTGCCAGGACCGAAAGCGCGTCAAGACACGTCAGTGCTCGGTCAAAAATAACCATTCCCGTTTCATAACAAAACATTTCGATCCCTCCTTTTCTCTGATATTATTATACCATTTTGTGAAGGAAAAGTCAACTTATTATTAATAAAATGTTTTGTAATTTTGAACAAACTGTTAGACAATTATCAACAAAAGGTGAGCTGATCGGAAAACTGACCCAAATTCACAACCTCAATACCTGCTTTGTTTGCATATTTGACCGTGTAAGCAGTTCCACCCTTTTCACAGGTTTTATAGGCTATGCACACGCTGCTATGGTCCACCATATATCTGTTTCTCGTATGCATACAGCCTTTTGTATAAAAAACACCTGTATAAACAACGTCGTCTGCAAAACCCAGCATTTTTTGATAAAAGGCAAGCTTCTCAATGCTGTTCCATTTTGACGTCTGATCGCGGCAAGGAAGCACCAGAATAAGCTTGATTTCAGGATGCTCACGCCTTAATTCGCAGACACATTCGGCAGCAAGGGAATCAAAGCCCACAGCCCCTCCGCAAACAAAATTTTTATATCCGCGCTTTATATATATGAGTATCGTTTTGCAAACGATCTCTCGAAGCGCATCAACGTCGCATCCATCAAGCTCTCTATGCCCCGTGAAGCAAACAGTTTTCTCTCTTTCAAGCATCATTTCTGACTCCTCGAAGCAAAGCTATCTCCGCCGCATATCCGTCAAGCTCATTGGGGGTTTCGAGATAAAAGGGCAAAGCTGAAAGTCGGTTGTTTGTTATGATCCTCTTTATTCCATCAAGAGCCAGAAAACCCTCTCCGATTTTTTCATGTCGGTCCTTTTTTGCACCAAGAGGATTTTTTGAATCGTTCAGATGAATGGCGCGAAGGCGATCAAGACCGATTATGCGATCAAACTCGTCAAGCACGGCATCCGTGTTGTTTGCAATATCATAACCGCCGTCGGACACGTGGCAGGTATCGAGACAAACTCCAAGATGCGCTCGCTTTCCATCGTCAGTAAGTCTTATTATCTCGGCAAGCTCCTCAAATCTTCCGCCAATTTCGCTGCCCTTTCCCGCCATCGTTTCAAGAAGCACCGTAGTGTTCTGGCCGGGAACGATTACCTGATCAAGCAATCTGACAATATTCTCAATCCCCGCCTCAACTCCTATGCCCACGTGGCATCCGGGATGAAAATTGTAGAGCGCTCCGGGGATATTCTCAAGGATTTCCATATCCTCCTTCATGCTGTCGCAGGAATATTGCCATATTCTCTCCTCAGCAGAGGCAGGGTTAAAGGTATAGGGTGCATGAGCAAGAGGGGAAGCAAAGCCGTTTTCCTCAAGAAGAGCAACCATAGCTCTCACGTCGGCATCAGCAGGACGCCTGAAGCCTCTGCCTCGTGGATTTCGCGTGAAATATTGAAAGGTGTTTGCGCCGATAGAAAGGGCAGTTTTCCCCATCGCCTCGTATCCGCCTGACACCGATAAATGACATCCTATATAAAACATAAGCCACTCCAAAAACAAACATATGTGCTATATTTGATTATACCCCACCGTTTTTTTCTTGTCAACAACCTCTCAGTTTCCGTTTGATTGCCATAATTTGTTTTTATTTCAAAAAACTCTGTTAATTTGCATTTTAGTGTGCTATAATTTATTTTAGATAATTATGTCATCAGAAGATTGGAGTTTTTTGATATGGCACTTGAGAATACACATTACGGAGCAAAAGAAATCGCCAAAATGCTTGAAGGCGCCAAAAAACTGTTTTTTGCAGGAATCGGCGGCGTTAGTATGTGCTCCCTTGCGAGAATTTCACATCTGAGAGGCTATGAGGTCAGCGGATATGACCGCTCAAGCTCTGCTATCACAGCAGCTCTTGAGAAAATGGGAATTGACGTTTTCTATGAAAACGATGCCGCTCATATCGACGGCTGTGATATGCTTATTTATACAGTTGCTATCCCCGCAGACACTCCTGAATATGCCGAGGCTAAGCGCCGCGGAATTCCCTGCGTTTCCAGAGCAGACTATCTTGGATATATTATGTCCGGATACAACTGCAGAATCGGACTTTCAGGTATGCACGGAAAAACAACCACAACTTCTATGACTGCAAAGATATTCAGCGATGCAGGGCTTGATCCCACAGCAAGCTGCGGCGGCGTTATGAAGGACGTTGGCAGCGAATATCGCATAGGCGGCGAGGATTATTTCGTTTTCGAGGCTTGTGAATATATGGATTCATTCCTTGACTTCTATCCAACCGTTGCCGTTGTTCTCAATATTGAAATGGACCACGTTGACTACTTCCATTCAATGGAGCAGATCCGAAATTCATACTCCGCATTTATGGCTAAAACGGGCGAAGCAGGTATTGCTATCGTAAACATCTGCGACGAGGAGGTTATGAAGGCATCAGAAGGCTATAATGGTCGCCTTGTAACTTTCGGAGTTGAAGCTAATAATGCAGACTACTGCGCAGCAAACGTTACCTACAATCGCGGATGCGGAGAATATGATTTCGTTGTGAACGGAGAAACGCTCACTAAAATCAAGCTTAACGTTCCCGGTGCACACTGCGTTTGCGACTCTCTTGCAGCCGGAGCTGCAGCTCACCTTCAGGGAGTTAGTCCCGAGGTTATCCGCGATTCTCTTGCAACCTTTGCAGGCGCAGGCAGAAGAATGGATCCTATGGGAAGCGCTAAATGCGGCGCCGCAGTATACAGCGACTACGCTCACCATCCCACAGAAATCGCAACAACTCTTGATGCGGCATCCCAGATGAATTTCGATCACGTTTATTGCGTTTTCCAGCCTCACACCTATTCAAGAACAGCTGAGCTTTTTGATGATTTCGCAAAAAGCCTTTCAAACCGCGGCATCACCGAGGTTATTCTTGCTCCAATTTATTCTGCAAGAGAAACAAACACCTATAACGTTTCAAGCGAGGATCTCTGCCGCGCAATCAATGAGCTGGGAGCTCCTTGCCGATATATCGAAAGCTTCGAGGATATTGCAGACTACCTCAACAGCGTTTCAGGCAAGGGAGATATGCTTCTTATCACGGGCGCAGGCGACGTTACAAAGGTTATAAACCACTTAAAATAAACAGCCACATACAAAAGGGAGGACTTAAAAATTGATTAAGGATATTATCACACCCAATAAATCACTTTTTGCGGCAGGTGTTCACACAGAGCTGAGAACCCAGATCAATAAGAGCCGCGGAGTTACTATTATTTCAGGAAATCTCACGGGCAACACGTCAAGCGAGGTTGCAGGCGTTTCTGCAAGAGTTTTCAAAAACGGAGTTTATGGCTTCTCCTCTATGGCTGAATGTACAGAGGATGCCGCAAGAGCAGTTCTTAAGGCTGCAACAGATAACGCCGTTTTTATGGACAGCAGAGTTAATAAGGCAGCTAAAATGTTCCCCGCAATCAACGGAGGCAGAATCGAAAAATATACAAGCACAGAAACTCCCGAGCAGAAGAGATATATCGAATATGCAAAGGAAGTTGACAACTACATCGCAACTAAATATCCCGACCTTAAGGGCAGAAGAGTTGCCGTTCGTGCCGACTCTATGGAAAAAATTCTGGCAACATCTGACGGATTTGACGGATTCACGTCCATCCCCCGTTCCTACGTTTACGTTATTATGACAGGCGAAACAGCTGACGGCACTCCCGTTGAGCTTTTCAAGCCCTTCGGAGGCTTTGGCACGTTTGATAACGTTTTCACAACCCCCGATGAGCTCTACGGCGAGATCGACACAATGTACGAAAAGATCCGCGCAAAGCAGGAGGGCGTTTATCCCGAAGCAGGCGTTAAAACATGTATCCTCAGCGGCGACCTTGCAGGCATGCTTGCTCACGAGGCAGTTGGACACACAGTTGAAGCAGACCTTGTTATCGGCGGAAGCGTTGCAGCTCACAATCTCGGCCGCGAGTTTGCAAGCCCCATCGTTTCTATGGTTGACTTCGCTCACACGTTCAACGGCGAAAGCGTTCCCCTTCCCGTTTATATTGACGACGAGGGCGTTGAGGCAATTGATGCTCCCCTTATCACAAACGGTATCCTCACAGGATATATGAATAACCGCGAAACAGCTGAACGCTTCGGTATGAAGCCCACAGGAAATGCAAGAGCTTATTCCTTCTCCGACGAGCCCCTTATCAGAATGAGAAACACAGCTATCCTCCCCGGCACATCCAAGCTTGAGGATATGATCGCATCAATCGACGACGGATACTATTTCGTTGACACAAACAACGGTCAGGCAGACACAACAGGCGAATTCATGTTCGGTATCTGCATGGGCTACGAGATCAAAAACGGTAAGCTTGGCCGCGCTCTTCTGGACACAACTATTTCAGGCGTTGCATTTGAAATGCTCAAAACCGTTGATATGCTCTCCGATACAATGACTTGGGCTTCCTCCGGCTTCTGCGGCAAGAAGCAGCCCATGCCCGTTGGCCTTGGCGGACCTGCTGTTAAATGCAAGGTTACTATCGGCGGAAGATAAAGGGAAAAGGAGAAATCAAAATGAATACAGAAAAGCTTTATAATATAACCGAAAGCGTTCTCTCTCAGCTGAAAAACGGCGGAGCTGAGATCGCCTACTGCACAGCGAGAACAAGCGAAACTCTTGAATTTAACGTTGATGGCGGCGAATTCAGCCTCCTCCGCACACTCTTTGATAACGGACTTTCCATGACGGCTATTAAGGACGGCAAAAAAGGCTCCGTCGGCTCAAACAGCTTTGAAGACGACGCTGTTTCGGCAACGGTTGCTAGCTGCCTTGCAGCAGCTGAATCCTCCGAGGCTGACGAAAGCTGGGGAATCGCTGACAATCAGGGCGAAAAGAACTTTGAGCACGGCGCACTCACTCCCGATATGGATAAGCTTTTTGATCGCACAAAGGAGCTTCTTGAAGCGATCAACAATAACTATCCCCTCATCGTTATGGAGCAGATGATCGTTACTCACAACAAAAACCACTCCGTTTACAGAAACTCAAACGGCTCTGTTTTCCAGTCCAAAAGCGGATACTATTCCGTTTCTCTTATGTTCTCCGGCCACGAGGGCGAGGTTTCCTCCTCCTTCTTCTCAAGCGGTGTTATCACAGACAACCTCGATCGTCCCTTTATAGAGCTGGGCTCCATCGCGCAGGACCTTGCTGATACGGAAAAGCAGATCAAAACAATCCCCTGCGAGGGCAAATATACAGGCACAATGCTTCTCTCTCCCGGATGCTTCACAGAATTCATCGACTCCATCGCAGAAAACTTCGCATCCGACACAACTCTTCTTGACGGCACGTCCATCTGGAAGGACAAGCTTGGAGAGCAGGTTGCCGACCCCCGACTCACAATTTCCTTCTGCCCCAAATCTGACAAGATCTGCTGCGGCGAAAACTACACGGGCGAGGGCTTCATTTCCGAGGACTTCGACTTTATTCGCGACGGCAAGCTTGAAAGCTTCTTCGCAAGCTACTATATTTCAAGAAAAACAGGTCTTCCCCGCGCTAAGAACACGTCAGGCAATATGATCATCAAGACAGGCGAAAAGTCTGTTAGCGAGATCATCAAGGGCATTGACCGCGGTATTCTCGTTGGAAGATTCTCCGGCGGCGCTCCCGGAATCAACGGAGATTTCTCAGGTGTTGCTAAAAACAGCTTCCTTATTGAAAACGGCGAGATCAAGGGCGCGGCTAGCGAAACTATGATCAGCGGAAATCTTGCAACAATGCTTTGCAGCCTTGTTGATATTTCAAGCGAGGCTGTTGCAGACGGAATTTCAGTTGTTCCCTACGCTGCTTTTGACGGCATCACAATTTCCGGTAAATAAAAATGTTTCAGCATATCTTATTTGACCTTGACGGAACTCTGACCGATCCCTTCGAGGGCATCACAAATTCCGTTGTTCACGCGCTCAGCCGATACAACGTCAAGGTGGATGACAAAAACGAGCTTCGCTCATTTATCGGTCCTCCCTTAGTTGAATCCTTTATGAAATATTTCAGCTTCACAGAGGATGAGGCTAAAAAAGCCGTTGAATATTACCGTGAGCACTTCGGAGTGAAGGGCCTCTTTGAAAACGAGGTTTACGACGGGATCCCTCAGCTGCTAAAAGCACTGAAGGACAGCGGAAAAACCGTTATTATGGCAACATCAAAGCCCGAAATATATGCCCGAAGAATAGCAGAGCATTTTGATATTGCAAAATATTTCGACTATATGGCAGGAAGCGAGCTGAACGGACAGCGTATCGCTAAAACCGAGGTTATAGAATACGCCCTTGCATCTCTTGGCATCACGGATCGAGAAAAATGCATTATGATAGGTGACAGACTCCACGATATTATTGGTGCAAAAAAATCAAATATGCGCTCCATCGGCGTTCTCTGGGGCTACGGCTCAAGAGAAGAGCTTTCCGAGGCAGGAGCAGATTATATCTGCGAAACTGCCAGCGACCTTGTTGAAATCTTAAAATAAAGCAAAACGGACGACCCATCGGGCCGTCCGTTTTTTATATATTTATTCAAAAATCTAATTATTTTCTGCGGTTATTATTCCCATTCTCATAAATGCCTCGTACACCGCACGGTGCACCTCAACGTCGTAATTGCTTTTCAAATGCTCTCTGAGCATCTCAACGTCGCCATCATCCTCAGCCTTCTTAATGCGACTGAGAACAATGCTGTTGATAAGCTTTTCGCTCACCTTTTTTATCACTCCTTTCTACACTATCATCATACTGTTTATTTGTGAATTATGTGTGAAAATAAGTGAAATTCTTTTTGAATTTGGTTAATTTACACAATGTTCGTAATTTCGACTGAATTATTTAACACCTTTTCGCATATACTCAAATTAAGCGGCAAAACGCCGCTTGATGCAAAAAAGGACCTTTTGACCACGCCGGGAAAGGCCCTTTTTTCTGCGAAAAAGCACTTGATTTGTCAAGTGCTTTTTCGTTAATTAGCAGAAATTCTACATATTGCTATTTTCCACTTTTTAACAATATTACCCGTCAAAAAGTTTTCCACAATCCACCAAATCGATAGGTTATTCCAAAACCCTTGATTTCAAAGGCTTTTTGAGTTTTCAACATAGTTTTCCACAGGTTGTGGAAAACTATGCGACTTGTCAAGTCCTTTTTGGGTATTTTTTCAAGTTTGTTGATTTTTAACAAAAACTTTCCGTTGAAAAATCATTCAGATTCTGACCTCAACTCGCTCATCTGCAATTACAACGCCCTCCTGCACCTGACAGTCGTACGCCCAAACCTCTACTCCGTTTTTGCTGACCTCCGATAGTGCATCTGCAAACTGAGGATGAGTATCCCAGTTGGGCACGAAATATTCGATCCCCTTCATCTGAATGACAAAGAGCACTATTGCCCTATATCCCTCGGAAACAGCTCTTTCAAGCTCCCGAAGATGCTTTATCCCCCTCTCCGTAGGAGCGTCGGGAAATTTTGCCACTCCGTCAACCTCAAGAGTTACCCCCTTGACCTCAACGAATATCTTTTCCTCTCCGTTTTCAATATAAAGGTCTATTCGTGATTGACCGTAGGTTACCTCTCGGCGTATTTTCGCCTCAGGATACAAGCGCCTCATCAGCTCCTCTGCCACCTTGTTCGGTGCCTGAGAATCCATATTTATAAGTCGCTCTCCCTTGTAAACTGATATCAGGTCAAAGGGCGTTTTTCTCGTTTTGTTTTCCCTTTCGTCAGTTAATATAACCGTTGCATCAGGTATAAGCAATTCCTTACACCTTCCAGTATTTTTGACGTGGCAAACAACCTCCTCGCCCTCAAGCTCACAATAAGCGATGAAACGGTTTGGGCGGGAAATAAACTTTGCTTTTAGTATTTTTTCATATCTCATTTCAGCTTTATCTCAATCATTTCGTAGGCCTCAAGGCAGGAAACCTCATAAACCGTTATCTTTATAATATCCTCAGACTTTTCAAAGGATATTTTATGGCTCTCACACTCAGCGCGCTCATAGCATCCGCCTCTGATCTCAAAGGCTATATTTCGCGCATCATTTCCGTCAAAATATCCTGCATTTGAAGGGCAAAGGGTGATCATTCCCGCATCCTCATCATAGCTTACACTTGTTGTACGGCAAAGATTTTTATCCATATCGCTTATGCCATCGTCCTCGTAAAGCATAGAAGCGCCCGAATCCCCTGCATATATAACAAAAGCGGGGGCCTTAAGGCTTTCGCTTGTCATTCTCTTAGTATACGGCTGCGTTGCAACGGGATAGCCTGCACGGATAAAGAGAGGAAAGGTTTCAAGCGTGTTTTCCACTGTATGAAGTCCGCTTTCATATCTCTCACCCGTGAAATAATTGTACCATATACCCTCAGGCAAGTATACCTGACTCTCAACCGTTCCGGTTTCCGAAAGAGGCTTGCAAACGGGCGAAACCACCATTCCCTCGCCGAAAAGATAGGTTGTCGGATGCTTGTACGCCTCCTCTTCATATGGCTCGTCAATATAAAGAGCACGAAGAAGCGGGATAGACATAAGAGAGCTTTCAACGGCAGAAGAATAAATATATGGCATAAAAGTGCTTCTCAAATGGAAGGCATCTCGCATAAGGTCGCAATAAGGCTCTCCCCAGGTCCACGGGCGGCGGTCAAATCCCTCCACACCATTCATATGAAGACGGAGCGCAGGGCTGAACGAGCCAAACTGAACCCATCTTGCATAAAGCTCGGATTGCCCACCGGGAACGGGATCCACAAATCCGCCTATATCATGGCTCCACCAGAAGCAGCCTGCATTACCTGCCGTTACCGTCATCTGTATTTCAAAAGCCAGAGTTGCCCAGTCGGACACCGCATCTCCTGAAAAATACGATGGATGCTTATGATCGCCAAAGCCTCCCCAACGGGAAAAGCTCTGCCCTCTCATCCCGCCACGCTTTGAATTTTCATAATAAAGATGATTGAGCCACTTGAGGTGAGTCAGATTATTCAACCCGTTAACCGTTGGATAGAGATAATCCTGCTGCCAGTCAAGCCAACGGAAAGCTGCTCCCCTATTCTCCATTTCAGCATTTGTTGCATCAAAAAATGCGTCCATATAGGTCTTACTGCCTGCATTGAAGCGATAATTTTCAATACCCTTTTCAACGTGAGCACGCTCACGGTCGTTTATTTTATCCTCTATATCAGGAACAGATTCCTTATATCCTTCTTTGTGAAGCTTTTCTATAAATCTGCCGTATACGTGATCGGTATCACGAACGCCATCAGCAGGATGATCGTTCAACGTAACAGCTATTCCGCGATCGTTCAACGCCTTGATCGTTCCCTCTGGATCGGGAACAAGACGAAGATTCCAGTTATAGCCCGTCCATCCAAGATTTGCACCCGCGTGTCCGTAGCCATACTGATACTGAGGCTCACCCTCCTCACGTCCCCAATCCTGATAATGCCAATCCATATCCATAACAAGAATATCAAGAGGAAAATCGTTTTCGTCATACTCATCTGCAATAGAAAGAAAGTCCTTTGCAGTGTAAGGCCACCAGCGTGAATACCATGATCCGAAGAAATATTTGCGGGGCAATTCAAATCTGCCCGACACAGCCGCAAGGTCTGTAAGCGCCATACGATAATTTCTGCCATAGGCAAAAAGATATATATCAACCTTATGGGCTTCATCTCTGTTTTCGATCCAATTATCAGTGAAAACAGGCGTGGCTGAATCGTCTATAACATACCAACCGTCGCGGGACAAAAGACCGTCGGGAAGGGGCACCTCGCCGCAAACTCCATCAAGAGTTGACAGAGTCCCCCCAAGGTTTTCCTTGTTTTCATCCCCGTAATGCCAGCGAGTCTCCACATCCTCGGCGTGAATATCCGCATAAAGCGTTTCGGGAGTAAACTCCCCACCCTCATAATAAAGTGTTATATTTTCGGTTTGAATAACAAATGCTTCTCCGTCAAAGGCCTCCGCCTCCCAAAACATTCCGCGCTTTGCAAAGAGAGTTTCCCCATCAACAAAGGCTCCACCCTCAGCATATTCGATACGGATAACTCCATCGGAAATAACGGTGAATCTTGCATTTCCCTTAATATATACGCTCATAATCTTTTCCCTTCAAGACGTTCATTCATAATACTATGATAACCTCAAACACACCTCAAGTCAATAAAAAACTCACCTTGTTGGACAAACCAAAAGAGGTGAGCTTTGTGCTTTCTGGAGCGCGAGGGGGCTTACTAAAAAGCCCCCTCGCAAATAAATTCTTATAAAATTAAGGCATGTAAGGAATAGGTGCGCTGTATCCGTCGGGCATAATCATGGGACGGATATACTTGATCGTATAGTCGATACCCCACTGGCATCTTTCGTCCTTCCAATAGTCAGAATGAGGCTCGATTGAAACTACGCCGTTGTAGTTCTTTGTATAGAGCATATCCATAACTGCGCCCCAGTTTGTCTGGTCAAGGCCTGCGGGCGGATCGTCATAACGAACACCGTCAATATAAAGAGAGCCTTTGATATGGAAATGGAATATCTTGTGGCCCCAATCGCGAATCTCGCGGAGATAGTTTCTGTCGCCACCGTGAGCGAAACAATGAGAAACGTCGTACTTGATACCAAGCTCGGGAAGTGCACCGAGAACGATCTCCCATTCCTTATCGCTGTAAACAAAGTTGTTCCAGCCACAGTTATAAACTGCGATCTTTACGCCCTTGGGACGAGCGTATTCGATAAGCTCGGAGAAATATTCGATCGCCTTCTGAAGATTATCGTAATAAGAAAGAGCTTCAACTCTGTTGCAGCCGCAGCAGAATACGGGGCAGCCCATAATGCTTGCTGCATCAATGCAGTCCTTATCCTCGCTCATCATCTGAGGATTGATCGTGCCGTCATCGTTAAGACGCATAGCGCCCCAACGGCCAACGGATGCAACGGGAAGATCATACTTCTCGCTTAAAGCCTTTGTTTCGGGAGCAAGCTCCAAAAACTTTTTACTGTCGGAATAGAAGTTGCAGCAGAACTCAACTGCATCAAGACCGAGATCCTTTACATACTGGAAACATTCTTCTTTCCAGCCTGTGATAATACCAAGTTTCATTTTTGCCTCCTGAATTTTTATTTTGTCGGCACGGTTATCTTATCTGTCCGTCGCCGTTTATTACGTATTTTGTTGTCGTAAGCGCTTCAAGACCCATAGGTCCTCTTGCGTGAAGCTTCTGAGTTGAAATGCCAACCTCAGCTCCAAGCCCGAATTCTCCGCCGTCTGTAAATCTGGTTGAAGCATTTACGTAAACGCATGAGGAATCAATGCGGGACGTGAAATATTCTGCCGCCTTTCTTGATTCTGTGATAATTGCCTCGCTATGCCCCGTGCTGTAACGGTTGATATGCTCAACCGCCTCAGAAAGAGAGGAAACAACCTTGACTGCAAGAATATAGTCGTTATATTCCGTTTCAAAATCCTCTTCAGTTGCCTCAGCGCAATCAATAACCGCTCTCGTCTTTTCGCAGCCGCGAAGCTCCGTTTCTCCAAGTGCTTCCTTTAATGCAGGAAGAAGCGCTTCTGCTGCATCTTCATGCACAAGGAGCGTTTCAATAGCATTACAAACGGAGGGGCGGGAATTTTTAGCGTTTACCGCAACGCTTACAGCCTTATCTATGTCAGCATCGCTATGAACGTACAAATGGCAGTTGCCTGCGCCCGTTTCAATAACGGGAACCTTGGAATTTGCCACAACGCTCTGAATGAGACCCTTACCGCCACGGGGAATGAGCACGTCAAGCACGCCGCGCTGCTCCATCATAACAGAAGCGCCCTCGCGCTCTGTCATTTCAATGAGAGAAACTGTTTCCTCGGGAAGTCCGCATGCCTTCAGCGCCTTTTTTGCGCAGGAAACTATCGCCATATTGGAGCGAAGCGCTTCCTTGCCTCCACGAAGCACTGCCGCGTTACCGCTTTTAAGACAAAGGCCCGCAATATCTGCGCTGACGTTGGGTCGAGCCTCGTATATAACGCCAACTGCTCCGAGAGGAACACTAAGCTTCTTTATTTCCATGCCGTTGGGACGCTTTGTTACAGAACCGCTTCCAACGGGATCGGGAAGCTCCGTCAGCTTAAGAAGCGCCGCAACTATGCCGTCGATCCTTGCCTTCGTAAGAGTCAATCTGTCGCACATAGCCTCGCTTGTGCCACGCTCTCTTGCCGCTTCAACGTCCAATGCATTTTCAGAAATTATATACTCTGAATTTTTCACAAGCTCCTCTGCAAAGGAGGAGATAACCTTATTCTTCAGGGCAGTATCCGCAAGAGCGATCTCGCTTGACGCTTTTTTCGCTCCAAGGCAAACTGCCTCAACGTATTCTCTTATATTCATTTTGCCACCTTAGGATCAAAATAGGTTCCGATCTGCTCTCCGTCAAGAATACTGTACAGCTTTAAGGGATCGCGACCGTTCATAATGATCATGGGAATCCCCTGCTCTCCAACGATTCCTGCCGCTTTCAGCTTTGTTGCCATACCGCCCGTTCCGCGATCTGTTCCTGCACCGCCTGCAAATCCAAGGATCGTATCATCTATTTTTTCAACTCTTGAAATAAGACGCGCATCGGGATTTTTTCTGGGATCACTATCATAAAGACCGTCGATATCCGTGAGATTCACAAGCAAATCAGACTCGCAAACCGTTGCAACGTATGCGGAAAGAGTATCGTTTCCGCCGAACTGCAGCTCCTCAGAGGAAACCGAGTCGTTTTCATTTACAATCGGCACACAGCCGAGAGAAAAAAGAGTTCTGAACGTGTTTTTTACAAGCTCAAGACGATGACTGTCGTCTACAACGTCCTTTGTCATAAGGATCTGACCAACGCTGTGTCCGTAGGAAGCGAAAAGACGCTCGTACAGGCGCATAAGCTCCGTCTGACCAACAGCCGCCAAAGCCTGCTTTTCTGCAAGTGTTCTTTTCTGCATGGGAAGCCCTAGCTTGCTTGCGCCCGCTGCAACCGCACCGGATGATACAAGAACAACCTCCTTACCCGCGTTTTTCATATCGGAAAGCACCCTGACAAGCGCCTCGATTCTGCGGATATTAAGTCTGCCCGTTTGCGCGTGAGTCAGCGTTGAGGAGCCTATTTTCACAGTTATTCTGTTACAGTCGTGTATATTTCTCATTTTCTTTCTGAAAAGACCTCTATGTTACAAAAAATTTAAGTTAAAAGTATTTATTTTTACCTCTTAATATATTATAATATAATGAATAATATTATAATTGGGTATACTGTTATTTTGATTATAGCACTATTTGCCCGATTTTCAAGAGAATTTTATAAATTTTTAAGGAGCGTACATAAAACCATGGAAAAGAAAAGATATGAGCTTGAAATAGCTGACGTTGAAATGGCTATCATATCAGATGAAAGAGAAGAATTCGTTATGCGTCTTGCAAACGAGCTTGATTCTTCTATCAGATACCTTCTCAGACACAACAAGCGCTGCTCAAAGCTTGATGCTGCTATCCTTTGCGCACTTGACTACTCCAGCGACAAGATGAAGGCTGAAAAGAGAGTTCGCAACCTCGAAGCTCAGGTTGCACTCTACGATGCAAATATCCGCCGCCTCAGAGAAGAGGTTGCTCGTCTTAAGGGCGAAACCTACGTTGGTCCCGCTGTTAAGGCAGAAGAAGAAAGCGCTGATGCAGACGTTGAAGACCTCAAGGCTCTTGATGGCGCTGAGGAAGAAGCCGTTGAAGAAAAGGCTGCTGAAAAGGCAGAGGTTGCAGTTCAGCTTGGTATTGAAGAAGCTGCTCCCGCTGAGGAAAAGAGAAACGACACCTTCCGTCGCCTGGACGAGCTTATCACACGCCGCGCAATCGAAGGCGACAAGCCCGAAACAGAAAGAGAGCAGAAGCTTCGCCAGATCGAAAATCTTCTCAGAAACAAATAATTTGTTGACTTGGTGAAAGGAACTTTCATGAACAACAAGCCCGAGCTTCTTGCTCCCGCAGGCAGCTTTGCCGCGCTTGAAGCGGCAATTGAAGGCGGCGCCGATGCAGTTTACTTCGGCTCGTCCAAATTCAATGCAAGAATGAGAGCAGGAAATTTTGACGACGAGGAAATACAGCGAGCTATAAAGCTTTGCCGTGCCTACGGAGTTAAAAGCTATATCACAATGAATATCCGCCTTTTCGACCGCGAGCTTACAGATGCACTTGAACTCGCCAAAAGGCTTTACAGCTGGGGCGCCGATGCGCTCATCCTGGCCGACAACGGACTTGCAGGAGAAATCCATAGGATCCTTCCCGATTTTGAGATCCATGCAAGCACCCAGCTCTCAGGACACACCGTATCCGATGCAGAGGCTCTGATGTCCGCCGGATTTTCAAGAATGGTCTGCCCCAGAGAAATTTCAAAGAAGGAGCTTTTCCACCTTTGCGAAAATTCTCCCGTTGAAATTGAAATGTTCGTTCACGGAGCATATTGCGTTTCTTTCTCAGGCCAGTGCCTTATGAGCGCCGTTATGGGCGGAAGAAGCGGAAACCGCGGCAGCTGCGCCCAGCCCTGCCGACAGCCCTATGCTCTTGACGGCAAAAAGGGATATCCCGTAAGCCTGAAGGATATGTGCCTTGCAGGACATATTGAGGATATCATCGCATCAGGAGTTGCCTCTCTCAAGCTTGAGGGCAGACAAAAGCCTCCGGAATACGTTTACGGCGTTACCAAAACCTATCGCCGACTTCTCGATGAAGGCAGAAACGCAACAGATGCGGAAATGGAATATCTCAAGCAGCTTTTCTCCCGCCAAGGCTTTTCCGACGGATATCTCTCGAAAAATCCGAGAAATATGCTGGGAGTTCGAACCCTTGAAGAGTTTAATGCCAGCGAAAAAACTGTTTTTGAAGGCCTTAAGAGAAAGATTCCTGCCGACGTTTCAATAGAAGCAGTGGTCGGACAGCCTCTCAAATATACTATGACTACACAGCATCACAGCGCAACGGTTTACGGAGACGTCGTAAACGCCGCTGAGTCCGTTGCATCAATGAGCGAGGACGATGCTCGTGCCTGCGCTGCAAAGCTGGGAAACACTCCCTTTGCTCTGCGCAATTTTGATATCAGCTGTGATGAAAACGCTTTCATCTCCAGATCAATGCTCAACCGCCTGAGACGAAGCGCGGCTGAGAAAATTGAAAACGGAGGCTTAAGAAATGCCGATGATATAGCGGCAGAATATAAAAAGCCGAAGGCAACTGCCGCAAGCTCAATGGTTTTCACCGCAGAGTTTGCTCATCCATCACAAATCCCCGACTCAGCGTCTGAGTTTTTTGAAGAAATATTTCTTCCCTCAGGTCGCCATTCGGGATACACTCCCATCCTGCCCCCCATCAACTTCGATCTGCAAAAGGATCATTTCCCCGATGCCGGCAGAGTTATGGTAAACACAACGGGGCAGCTCTATGAAGCGAAAAAACGAGGTCTTTCTCCCGTTTCGTCTCACAGGCTGAATACGTTCAACAGCGCAACCGCATCCGTTTGCAAGCATATGGGCGCTCGCTGGTCCGTGCTCTCCCCCGAGCTGACCGCTCCCCAGATAAGAGATATTGCAGATGAGGGCAAAACTGCCATCATCTATGGCAGACTTCCTCTTATGACGCTTTATCGCTGCGCTATATCCGACGGCGGCAAAAATTGCAAAAAGGACGGAGAAGGCCTTGCACGAGGCGACGGCAGCACCTACTGCAAAAGCGCAATAGTTGATCGCAAGGGCGTTTCATTCCCCATAATCGCTCTGCCCGATTGCACAAATATCGTTTATAACAGCGTTCCCGTTTATATGGCTGATAAGAAAAAGGAGCTTTCCCAAATGGGAATCTCCCGAGGACATTTCATATTCTCAACCGAAACAAAGGAAGAATGTGAGGATATCATCCGACGCTACAAAAAAGGACTTGCAGCCCCTGAGGGAACAAGCTTCACAAGAATACAATCTTAACTAAAAGAGGACAAAATGGAAAAAATCAGAGTTAAATATCTCAGCGACAAGGTTGAAAAGCTTTGCTACGTTGACGGAAAATCTGACTGGATAGATCTCAGAAGCGCTGAAGATATAGAAATGAAAGCCGGAGAATTCCGCCTTATCCCCCTCGGCGTTGCAATAGCACTTCCAAAGGGATATGAGGCGCATATCGTTCCCCGCTCCTCCACTTATAAAAACTTCGGCATTATTCAGACAAACCATATGGGAGTTGTTGACGAAAGCTATTGCGGAAACGGCGACCAGTGGTTTATGCCTGCTTATGCTCTCCGCGACACCAAAATTATGGCAGGAGACAGAATCTGCCAGTTTCGAATCATGGAGCATCAGCCCACTCTGATTTTTGAAGAATGTGATGATTTAGGCTCTCCCGACAGAGGAGGAATTGGCTCAACAGGAAAAAGATAACTTTTTCCTGTTGAACAAAGCTGAATACAGAATTGACGAAAAGTCTCCTTGATTCTGCACTCTACATTCTGATTTTTTATAAAAGGAACTTTTATGAATAACGTTATACTCGCCTCCGGCTCACCGAGACGACTTGAAATCCTTACAATGGCAGGTTACAAGTGTAAGGTTATAAAGCCAGAAACTGATGAAAATATAGAATACACCTCTGCAAACGAATACGTTGCAGAGCTTTCACGAAGAAAGGCTGCTGAAATTGCCGCTGATAATAGCGGATGCATCATCGCCGCCGACACAGTTGTTGTGGCAGATGGCAAAATTCTCGGCAAGCCCGCCGACGAAAAAGATGCATATAATATGCTTTTGGCCCTCTCCGATCGTGAGCACTCCGTTTTAACAGGCTTCACTGTCAGAGAAGGAGACAACTCATATACCGAGGTTTCCGAAACCAAGGTGCATATGAGAGCTATCACTGAAGATGAAATAAAGGAATACGTGAAGAGCGGAAATCCTATGGATAAAGCAGGCGCGTATGGTATCCAGTGCGCCGCAGGTATGTTCATAGATAAAATCGACGGCGACTATTATACGGTTGTGGGTCTTCCTCTCTGCCGCATTTCAGTTATACTCAGAGAACAATTCGGAATAACTCCCGAACTTTAATAGATAAAGGACAGTCAATATAAGAGACAAAAGAAAGGTTTGGTTTTAATATGGGAAGAAGCATCGGAATCGATCTTGGCACCGCCAATACCATCGTTTACGTTAAAGGCAAGGGCATCGTTCTTCGCGAGCCCTCCGTTGTTGCAATAGAAGAAAGAAGCAAAAAGGTTGTTGCAGTTGGTAACGAGGCTAAGCTTATGCTTGGTAAAACCCCCGGCTCCATTGTTGCTATGCGTCCTCTTCAGGACGGCGTTATCGCTGAATTTGATTTCACGACCGCTATGCTTCGCGACTTTTTCAAGAAAGCTGCAGGCTCAAGCCTCTTCAGCGGCCCCAGAGTTGTTGTTTGTGTCCCCTACGGAGTTACAGAGGTTGAAAAAAGAGCCGTTGAAGACGTTACTCTTGAAGCAGGCGCTCAGAAGGTTGCTCTTATTGAGGAGCCCATCGCAGCTGCTATCGGAAGCGGACTTCGCGTTGAGGATGCTCGCGGCAGTATGATCGTTGATATCGGAGGCGGAACAACAGAGGTTGCCGTTCTCAGCCTTGGCGGTATCGTTCTCTCCAAGTCCCTCAGAATCGCAGGCGATGAGCTTGACGAGGCTATCGTTAATTACATCAAGAAAAAGCATAATATACTTATCGGCGAGGTTACAGCCGAAATGCTCAAAAAGAAGATCGGCTCTGTTCACCCCGCAGTTGACAGAGGATATATGGAGATTCAGGGCAGAAACCTCCTTAACGGTCTTCCCGCTATTATCAACGTCAGCTCCGCCGAAATCAGAGAGGCTATGCACGAGCAGATCGTTCACATCATTGAGGCTATCCGCTCAACTCTTGAAAACACTCCTCCCGAGCTTGCAGCCGATATATACGACAACGGCATTATGCTGGCAGGCGGCGGCGCACTCCTTGGCGGCCTTGATGCTCTTATCTCCTACGTTACAGGCGTTAAGGTTACTATCGCAAAGAATCCTCTTGATTGCGTTGCTATCGGTATCGGCCACGTGCTTGAAAGCATCGGCGACATCAGCGAATCTGTTCTTTTCAGAAATCGCGGAAGATAATTTGAATTTCTAAAGAAAGGTCAGCATAATAATGAGGGATTTTTTGAAAAGTAAATTCTTTGCTGTTTTGGTTATAATCACCCTCTTTGCAACAATAGTGCCCTCAGTTCTTTATGCTATGGGCGTGGGCAATTATGCTCACAACGTTATAAATCAAACTCTTGCTCCTCTCCAGAAGCTCTTTGCTTACGTTACAGAGGGGATCGACGGCTACGTTTCCTATTTCACGGAGTTTGATCGTATTGTTGCAGAAAACAACGAGCTGAGAGAAAAAATAAACGAGCTTGAGGACCAGATATATTCCGCTAAGGAAATAGAAGGAATGAACGAATGGCTCTTTAATTACCTCGAATTAAAAAGAGAGCACACAGACTACGTTTTCGAGCCCGCTAATATCACAAGCAACGGAAGCGGAAATTATATGACAGTTTTCACCCTCGACCGTGGTAAAAACCATAACGTTGAGGTGGATATGCCCGTTATAACAAATGAGGGCATCGTTGGCTATATAGTTGAGGCGGGAAGCGACTGGTCTAAAGCGGTTACCTTCCTTGAAGCTTCCGCTTCTATCGGCGCGTATATTGAAAGAACGGGAGAATTATGCGTTGTTGAAGGCGACCATTCTCTCTCAAGCGACGGAATATGTAAGCTTAAATATTTAAGCGAGGATTCAGACGTTGAGGTCGGAGACAGAATCCTTTCCAGCGGCTACGGTAGCGTTTATCCCAGAGGACTGGTTATAGGATACGTTACGGAAATTGAAAAGGATCCTTACAGCCGTTCCATTATCGCTTACGTTACTCCTGCTGCAATGCTCACAACCGATCTTTCCAAAATAATGGTTATCACAGACTATGAAACCTACTCAAAATAATCAAAACGGGAATAATCAGCAGCCTGCTGTTCATCGTATGCCGAGGCGATATACTCCCGATATAGACAGACTCGGTAAGCAAAAGACCCAGATTGCTGCAAAAAAAGCGCCGCAGAAAAAAGCCCCTCCGCAAAGAAGCACTCCGAAAAAGATAACAAAGAAAACAACTCTTGCCGGTGCTATTCTGGCGGAGCTTGAGGAACGCTTTGAAGGGCTTACTATCGGGCTTCCATTTACAGCGGAGCAGTTTTTCCGAGGCGTTATATGCGCTTTGCTTATAATCTTTTTTGCAGTTCTTCAAACAACTTTTTTTGCAAGATTTAAGATTTTCGGAGTAACGCCCGATCTGATGTTTGCCCTGACCATCGCAATCGCCTTCTCGGAGGGCGAAAAATGGGGAGGCATTTGCGGACTTATATCAGCAATCGTCATCGACTCACTCAGCGGCTACGGACTCACACTCCTTCCCATACTCTACGTTGCGGCAGGAATTCTTTGCGGACTTCTCGTGCGAGACTTTTTCTCAAATACCGCACTGCCGAGAATCGCCGTTATAACGCTTTTCACCTTCGGTCGCAGCGTTATAACCCTTATCAGCGCATCATTCCTTGTTAATATAACCTTTGTTGAAATCCTTTCAACAATCGTTATCCCCGAATATTTTGCAACTGTTTTTCTCTCAGCTCCGGTATATCTTATATCATGGGCATGCTTTGTCAGATTCCATAAAACAAGAGCAGAAAAAACAGGCTCGGATATTCTTTATTGATCCCAATTAAAATTTTTCAGAAAGGACTGGCGGACAATTTATGAAGCGACGCGATCATTTGCTCCGATATATAGCTCTTGGCTTTATATTCATAGCAATATCTCTTGTTTATATTGCAAGACTTATCACCATACAGATTGCCAGCCAGGACTACTACACGGAATCCGTTGTTGACAGAACCTATACCAGAACCGTGCCAATACAGGCACAAAGAGGCGAAATATATGACCGCAACGGAAAGCCTCTGGTTGAAAACGAATACACGTATAATCTGTATCTCGACGGCGGAAGCTTCCCCAAATCAAACGAAGAAAAAAACGCCATCCTCCTTGAGCTGACAGAGAAAGCAAAGGAAATGGACGAGTTTGACGGCTTCAAGGAGCCCAGAGCAAAGGAAGCCTTCAAAAAAGAGGACGGAAAATGGACCCTTGACAACAGCTTCATGGGAACAGTTTACGGCACGCGACTTTCTCGCCTTATGGTTGGACTTAATTTCACTCCCGACGATAAGGAAAAGGGCGGATGGACTAAAACAGACATCAGCGAGGTGCGCGATGCCCTCCTTCTCAGATACGGGTTGGTTGACACCGACGGAAACGAGCTTTACTCCGAGGAAGAGCGCGACTTTCTGTTCAGCCTCAGACTTGATATGGAGCTTAAAAACTTCTCCTCCGTTGAACCCTATACTCTTATAACCGACGTTTCCGTCGCCTTTATCTCCGCAATAACCGAAGGCGGACACAGAGGTTATAATATCAACGTTTCTGCGCAGCGAGTTTATTCATATCCGGGATATCTCTCTCACGTTCTCGGAAGAGTTGGTCAGATACAGGCAGAAAATGCCGAATATTATACCGAGCTTGGATATTCTCTCAACGCCATCGTAGGAACGTCGGGCGCTGAAAAATCCTTTGAGGCATATCTCCACGGAACAGACGGAAGCCTTGCTATCGTTGAGGATGAATACGGAAACATCGTTAAAACCTACGTATTAAAAGAGCCCGTGGCAGGTCAGGACGTTTATCTCACTATTGATATCGAGCTTCAGATGGTTGCAGAAACTGCACTGAAAAACAATATAGAAACCATCGTAAATCAGGCAGCAGGCGGAAATTCCCTTAACGGTGAAGACGCTAATGCAGGCGCACTTGCAGCGCTCAATTCAAAAACGGGCGAGGTTCTTGTTATAGCAAATTATCCAACCTATAACCTCGCAACCTTCAACGAGGACTATAAGGACCTCAGAGAAGATCCCGCATCTCCTCTTTTCAACCGCGCACTTGAGGGTATTTACGCGCCGGGATCAACCTTTAAGATCGGCATGGCAGCAGCAGCTCTTCAGGAAGAAATCATCACCCCTTGGACACAAATTCTTGACGAGGGTGAGTATCAGTACTATGCTGATTCAGGATTTACTCCTGCCTGCTGGATATACAGCGCAAAATATGGCTACGGAACTCACGGAAGAATCAACGTTTCAAAAGCTATCGAGGTTTCCTGCAACTGCTTCTTCTACGACGTTGGCAGACAGCTGACCATCACCAGAATGAATAAATACTGTAAGGCACTTGGTCTTGGCGAGCCCACAGGAATTGAGCTCAATGAAAAGATCGGAGTTCTTGCAGGACCCTCCGAAAGAGAGGCTAAAGGCGAAACCTGGTACGACGGCGACACAATTCAGGCTGCCATCGGCCAGTCTGATAACCTTTTCACTCCCCTTCAGATCAGCAACTACATTTCCTCTATTCTTAGCGAGGGCAACAGAACAAAAGCGCATATACTTTATCAGGTGCGCGACTATAACGGAAACGTAACGTATGAATTTGAGCCTCAGATCGTAGACTCCATCGAGCTCTCCTCAGAAAACGTCCGCGTTGTCAGAAACGCTATGCGAAGCGTTATCACAGAAGGCTCCGCAGTTCGTATATTTGTAAACTATCCTCTTGCGATCGGCGGCAAAACAGGAACTGCTCAGGTTTCATCAACAAGCTCCGACAATGCTATTTTCACAGCATT
This sequence comes from Candidatus Avispirillum sp., assembly GCA_045656825.1. Lineage (GTDB taxonomy): Bacteria > Bacillota > Clostridia > Oscillospirales > CAG-272 > Avispirillum. The sequence goes on along the minus strand of JAZORY010000001.1, from coordinate 47,889 downwards.
TGCTCCCTTTGACGATCCTGAAATAGTTGCAACCTGCATTATTGAGCACGGCGCCAGCGGTACTGATGCAGGCTATTCCGTCCGCGACCTTTTCACATCATATTTTGACGTTGATTACCCCCTCAACGGCGTTACAGAAGAGGAAAAGGACGAATCTGCCGACGAAAACGAAACAAATCCCGAAACAGATGAAACAAATGAAGAAAATAACTGATAAAGAAAGAGCCTTAACAGCTGACAAGCGACTTGCCGAGCTTTATCCTGAAGCTATTTGCTCACTTGAAGCAGACGGCGACCCTTGGCGCTTGCTTGTTATGGCGCGCCTCAGCGCCCAGTGTACTGATGAACGCGTAAACATAGTTTGTCGAGAGCTCTTCAAGGCCTTTCCTGATGCTCTCTCTATGGCAGAGGCTCCTCTTTCTGAAATTGAAAGGCTCATAAAATCCTGCGGACTATACCGCGGAAAAGCAAAAAGCATAAAAGAAGCATCACAAATAGTGATAGAAAAATATAACGGCGAAATCCCCTCCACTATGGAAGAGCTTTTGTCCCTTCCGGGAGTTGGACGAAAAATCGCAAATTTGCTGCTTGGAGACATTTTCGGACTGGGCGGCATCGTTGCAGATACGCATTGTATGCGAATCTGCGGACGACTGGGCTTTTTCCCCGAGGGACAAAAGGACCCTCTTAAAACTGAAAGAATTATGGAAAAGCTAATTCCGCGCGAAAACCAAAGCGACTTTTGCCACAGAATAGTGCATTTCGGTCGCGACGTTTGCCGCGCTAAAAATCCTCTCTGCGACGCATGCTCCCTTTCGGACATTTGCCGACACTACGAGGAATTACATAAATAAGAAAGCAGGTCTATTATTTTGGCAAAGAAAGAAAAAAACTGCCGTCTCGGCAAGGTTGGCGGACAAGCAGTGCTTGAAGGCGTTATGATGCGCAGCGGAGACAACGTTTCGCTGGCCGTTAGAAAAGAGGACGGAAGCATCGAAATCAAAAACAGCAAATTTGTTTCTATCCGTAAAAAGCATAAATGGACAAACATCCCCCTTCTTCGCGGATGTATCAATATGGTTGAAATGCTGAAGCTCAGCTACGGCACCCTTAACGACAGTATGGAAATGCTGGGTATTGACGAAATGGAGGACGAAACAAAATTCGAAAAATGGCTTCGCAAGGTTTGCGGAGATAAGCTGATGAACGTTATCATGGGAGTTGCCATGGTTCTCTCCGTTGTCCTCAGCGTTGGTCTTTTCGTTCTTCTCCCCAACTTCGTTGCTATGGGAATCAATAAGCTTTACGGTCATTTCACAGACGGCGCTCTGCTTCCCAGCTTTTTGCAGAACGTTATTGCAGGCGTTGTGAGAATCATCATCTTCGTTCTCTATATGATGCTCACATCCCTTATGCCCGATATCCGCAGAACCTTTGAATACCACGGTGCAGAGCATAAAACCGTTGCCTGCTATGAATCCGGAATGGAGCTGACTGTTGAAAACTCCCGCAAATGCTCCCGCTTCCATCCCCGTTGCGGCACAAGCTTTATCTTCGTTATGCTCATTATATCCATCCTCGTTACAGCATTTATTAACTGGAACACTTGGCCAAAGATCGCAATTATGCTCACAAAGATCGCTATGCTCCCTATTATTGCAGGAGTTGGCTTTGAGTTTCTTATGCTGGCAGGAAAATATCCCAATTTTATTACAAAGGCACTTTCACTCCCCGGTCTCTGGATGCAGCGCATCACAACAAAAGAGCCCGACGACAGCCAGATCGAAATTGCTATAACAGCAATCAAAAACGCTATGCCCGACGAATTCCCCGAGGTGCTTGAATCAAATGAAGAAGCAACGGAGACTTCAGACGAAGGAGCATCTGAAAATGAAGCTCAGTGAAATCATTAAAGAGCTTGAAGCGGGGGGAGTTGAATCCCCCCGCTTTGATGCTACTGTGCTTATTGAACACTATGAGGGAAAAAGCCGAGCTATGCAGCTTGCCTTTCCCGAGCGTGATTATACAAGCGAAGAGCTCCTTTCGGCAGTTTCTCGCAGAAAAAACAGAGAGCCCCTCCAGTATATTATCGGTGAGTGGGATTTTATGGGGTACACCTTTAAGGTCTCCCCTGCCTGTCTCATCCCCCGAGCTGACACAGAGCTTCTCGCTTCAGTTGCGATAGATCATCTGAAAAACAAAGAAAGCGGTAGGATTGCAGACCTTTGCGCAGGCAGCGGCTGCATCGGTATATCAGCCCTTTGTGAGTGTCCGAATTCCACAGGAGTTGCTGTTGAGCTATATCCGGAAACTCTTGAAATATGCGCTCAGAACGCCTCATTGAACGGTGTTGCCGACAGACTGGAGCTTATACTCGGAGACGTTTGCGAGGACAAGCTTGAAGGACAGTTTGACGTTATAGTTTCCAACCCTCCCTACGTAACTCTTGACGAAATGAACGACATCACTCCCGAGGTTTCCACCGAGCCACGTCATGCTCTCACTGACGGCGGCGACGGACTTTCAATCATCCGTAAAATACTTGAAATATACCCTGCAAAGATCAAAAAAGGCGGTGTGCTCGCCATAGAATTCGGCTGGAAGCAGGGATCTGCTATCCTTGAGGCTGCCACCTCACTCGGACTTGACGCCCATATTTTGAAGGACACTGAAAACAGAGACAGAGTGCTATTAGTAAATATTTAAGCAAAAAAGCTTACGTTAAAAAACGTAAGCTTTTTTAATTTATTTTGATGCTGTAAACGTTGACCCGAGAATAAGAATTGCACCTATTATTCCAAACCAGGTAAGCGGCTCCGAAAGCAAGACCGCCGAAAGAATTATTGAAACAACGGGGTCGATATAGCTGAAAATTGCAGCCGTTTGTGCAGGAAGCATCTTAACGGAAGCAAAATAGAGAGCATAGGCAAGGCCCGTGTGAACAATACCCAGAATAACGAGAACTATTATAGCTTTAGGCGTGAAGGATTCGGCTCTGATATCCTCCGTCAAAAGAGTGTATGGCAAGATCGTAACAGCGGCAAAGAAAAGCTGAACTATCGTCATATCATAAGCGGAAATATCATGCATCTTCTTGTTAAGAAGCACAACCGTTGCATAAAAAACAGCTGCTCCGCATCCGAGAAGCATACCGCGCCCACCGACGATTCCGTTTTCAGCCACACCTGATACAAAAACAATACCAATCAGGGCACAAATAATACAAATCATCTTTTTAGGTGTGAGCTTTTCCTTCAGCACAACAGGCGACGCCATTATTACAAAAATAGGCGAAAGATAATAGAAAAGCGTTGCAGTTGCAACAGTTGTATAGCGATAAGCCTCAAAAAGAAGTATCCAGTTGATGCCGATAAAGGCGCCGGATAATATGAGAAGCCAAAGATTCTTTTTTATTGCAGAAAATGAGATTTTCTTACGAGACAAAAGCATCACGGCAAGAAGGAACACGGTTCCCAGAATTCCGCGAAAAAATGCAATAAAGCCCGACGGGAGCGACACGTGGCGCACAAAAATACCAATAGTACCAAAAATGAACATCGCCAAGGCTATTTTTAAGATAGCTATATTTTTATTAGACTTTTCTTTCATAGAGATCCTCATAACATATGATGCTTCATTTTAGCACAATAAGCTGCTTTTTTCAACACGATTCTCCACCTTTGCCTTGCATAAATATGGAAAATGTATTATACTGATATTTAGTATAAGTGAGGTATTGATTATGGACGTTAATTACAAAAACAAAAAGCCCTATAACACCGCCAAGCTCCCTATAAGACAGCCCCTTTTTATGATGGGTCTGCTCACTCTCGTAAGTAAGCTGGGAATGCCCAAGGTTCCCTATAAAATAGAAAAATTCAATATGGAAGGGCTGAAGCCCCCATACATACTGCTGAGCAACCATATGTATTTCGTTGACTTCCAGCTTTCCGCTATGGCAACCTTCCCCCACAGAGTCAACAACGTTGCCACCATCGACGGATACTACCGCCGCCCCATCATTATGGAGCTGCTTGGCTGTATCTGCAAAAGAAAATTCACAACGGATATGCACCTTCTTCGTTCCATCCGCCACGTTCTGAAGAAAAACGGCGACGTGCTTTGTATGTATCCCGAGGCAAGATATTCCCCTGTGGGAACAACGGCAATCCTGCCCGAATCCCTCGGTATGCTTCTTAAGCGCTCAGGCGTTCCCGTCGTTGTTCTTCTACACCACGGGAACTATCTGCACACACCCTTCTGGAACTATCGCAAGCCCCGAAAGGTGCCGCTTTACACAACTATGACTCAGGTTCTCACAGCTGAGGACGTTGAAAAAATGTCATACGAAGAAATAAACGAGGTTGTTACAAAGGCTCTCACCTACGACGAATACAAGTGGCAGCTTGAAAACAATATAAAAATCACAGAGCCTTTCCGCGCAGAAGGACTTCATAAGGTTCTCTATCAGTGCCCTAACTGCAAAGCAGAGCATAAAATGGCATCAGAAGGAACAGAGCTGTTCTGCAAAGAATGTGGCAAACGCTGGGAAATGGATGAGCTTGGCAGACTTTGCGCCAAGGAAGGCGAAACTGAGTTTTCTCATATTCCCGATTGGTATGAATGGCAGAGAAAAATGGTTCGCGAGGAGATTGAGCGCGGAGAATATTCCTTCTCCGACACGGTTGACGTTCATTCCCTGCCCCGCTGCATGCGTTTTGAGCATCTGGGAGAGGCAAAGCTGACACACGATGCAGAAAACGGATTTGTTCTCGAGGGAGAATACAGAGGCGAGCCCTACAAGATCGAGCGCAAGCCTCTTGGTATGTACGGCGTTCACATTGAATACGACTATTGCTATATCAAGCCTCTGGACTGTATTGATATTTCCACCGACAACGACTCCTTCTATTGCTATCCCACAAAGGAAAACGTTGTTACAAAGCTTTCCCTTGCAACTGAAGAAATCTACAAAATAGAAAAAGCTAAGGTTGATGCCAAAAAGGCAGCTCGTAAAAAAGCTTAATAAAAGCAAAAAAGATGTCGCTAAAAAAGCGACATCTTTTCTTTTAGAAACTCTATAAATTCAGATTTTCTATTTATTTGATTTCTCTGCGGTCTGTGCCTTTATCTTCAGTTTGCAAATTTATCTTGCAACCTCTTCCATAATGAAGGCTTCAAGAATATCGCCTTCCTTAAGGTCGTTGAACTTTTCAAGGCCGATACCACATTCGTAGCCCGTCTGAACTTCCTTAACGTCATCCTTAAATCTCTTGAGAGAGGAGATCTTATCCTCGAAGATAACAACGCCATCACGAACAACGCGGATATTTGCGCTTCTTGTGATATAACCGTTCTGAACGTAAGAACCTGCGATAACGCCGATATTGGGAACTCTGATAGTCTGACGAACCTCTGCCTGACCGAGAAGCTTTTCAACAAACTCAGGAGCGAGCATACCCTTCATAGCAGCTGTGATCTCTTCGATACAGTCGTAAATGATACGGTAAGTTCTGATATCAACACCCTTATGCTCAGCAGAATCGATCGCACCACGGTCGGGACGAACGTTAAAGCCTACGATAATTGCATTGGATGCATCAGCAAGCATAACGTCGCTTTCTGTGATACCACCTGCAGCAGAGTGGATAACGCGAACACGAACCTCGTCGTTTGAGATCTTTTCAAGGGACTGCTTAACAGCCTCGGCACTACCGCCAACGTCTGCCTTAACGATAACGTTAAGATCCTGAACACCTTCCTTGATCTGAGCGAAGAGATCCTCAAGGTTAACCTTTGCATTAGCCTTGAATATTTCTTCCTTAGCCTTTTCCTTACGCTGATCAGCGAGAGTTCTAGCCATTCTTTCGTCTTCAACTGCGTTGAATTCGTCGCCGGACTGAGGAACCTCGGAAAGACCGATGATCTCAACGGGAACGGAGGGACCTGCTTCCTTAAGAGCCTTACCTGTGTGGTCTGTCATTGCTCTTACACGGCCAACGGACGTACCTGCAATAACGATATCGCCACCTCTGAGTGTACCGTTCTGAACAAGAACTGTTGCAACAGGACCTCTACCCTTGTCAAGCTTAGCCTCGATAACGATACCCTTAGCACGTCTTTCGGGATTAGCCTTATATTCCTTAACCTCAGCAATAAGGAGAACGCTTTCAAGAAGCTCCTCAATACCCATACCTGTAAGCGCGGAAACAGGAATACACATAACGTCGCCGCCCCATTCTTCAGGAACAAGGTTATAGTTTGTAAGCTCTGTCTTAACAACGTCGGGATTAGCTGTGGGCTTATCCATCTTGTTGATAGCAACGATGATCTCAACGCCTGCAGCCTTAGCGTGGTTGATAGCTTCAACTGTCTGAGGCATGATACCGTCGTCAGCCGCAACAACGAGGATCGCGATATCTGTTGCCTGAGCACCACGAGCACGCATTGCTGTGAACGCTTCGTGTCCGGGGGTGTCAAGGAATGTGATATCCTTGCCGTCGATGTTAACTCTGTAAGCACCGATATGCTGTGTGATACCGCCTGCCTCGCCACGTGTTACGTTTGTATGGCGGATAGCGTCGAGAAGGGATGTTTTACCATGGTCAACGTGTCCCATTACGCATACAACAGGTGCTCTTTCAACCTGATTTTCGTCCTTATCCTCTTCCTCATTGAAGAGCTTTTCTTCGATTGTTACAACAACCTCGCGTGTAACCTCTGCGCCAAGCTCGTCAGCAATAAGATAAGCTGTGTCAAAGTCGATGATCTGGTTTACAGTTGCAAGAGTGCCCATAAGCATAAGGCGCTTAACAACCTCTGCCGCTGTTACCTTAAGTCTGGATGCAAGCTCGGAAACGGAGATCTCATCAGGAACTGTGATCTTGAGAACCTGCTTCTTAGCCTGCTGCTCCTTGCGAAGACGCTCCATAGCGCTGTTTTCCTTGTTGCGATTCTTGGAGGAACGCATATCACGAGTGTTCTGCTTCTTAAGCTTCTGCTTGTTGGAAGAGTTATCGTGGCCGAAATCAGGCACAAAGGTTTCAAGGCGCTCATCATACTTAGAAAGGTCTACTGAGCCTGCGCGTGTGTCAACAACTCTTGTTGTTCCTGTACGCTTACGCTCGTTTGCAGGAGCTGCTGCCTTCTGCTTCTGCTTGCCCATTGTGGAAGCATCGGGAATATAATTGCGATTCTGATTTTCAGAATTTCTGTTCTGCTGGGGAGCTCCCTGAGGCTTCAGATTGTTATTATTTCTTCTGTCGCGGTTATCCTGACGGTTATCGCGATTGTCTCTGTTTTCAAAACGCTGACCGCCCTGGCGGTTGTCCTGAGGACGTCCTTCAGGCTTACGATCAGCAAAGCGATCGTTGCGATCGTTTCTCTGAGGTCTGTCCTGAGCCTTGTCCTGTCTTGCGTCCTGTCTGTTATTATTGTTATTATTGTTGTTCTGCTGAGGCTTTGCAGGTCTCTGATCTCTGCCCTCAGCCTTTGCCTTGGCCTTTTCTTCTCTTGCCTTAGCCTCAGCCTCTGCTCTCGCCTTTGCCTGAGCTGCCATTCTCATAAGAGCGGCATCCTTCTCTGCATCAAGATTTGCTGTTGCAATCTTAGGCTTAGCTGCTTCCTCAGCCTTAGCCTTTGCTTCAGCCTCTGCTTTAGCCTTAGCTTCAGCTTCAGCCTTTGCCTCTGCTTCAGCCTTAGCCTTAGCCTCTGCCTCAGCCTTAGCCTTTGCTTCAGCCTTAGCTTTAGCCTCTGCCTCAGCCTTTGCCTTTGCATCTGCTTCAGCCTTAACCTTAGCTTCGGCCTCTGCTGCAACCTTCTTTGCGGAAGGAATAGCTGTTTTGCCGTGAACGTATCCTTCGATATCGGAGATCTGATTGTTCTTTGTCAATGTATCAATAAAGAGATTAAACTCATCTGCCGCAAGAACTGTTGTTGTCTTTTTGCCACCGAGATTATTCTCTTCAAGAACTGCAATAAGGTCCTTGCTCTTCATATCAAGGTCCTTTGCAAGCTGATTAATACGGGACATCGGGGCTTGTGCCATATTTCTATCACCTGTTCCCCACAAAATTAGGGGATCCTTTCATCAACTTTATCGCTGAATTATTAATTCTTCGATTTTTCCCGCCAGGCCTTTGTTTGTGATGGCACAAGCGGCACAAAGAGAGCTCTTTCCGAGCGCATCGGAAAGCTCCTCCATTGTCATATCAAGCTTTATAAGCTTAACTTTATAAAAAGCGCATTTATCGGTAACCTGCTTTTCTGTTCTTGCGGAAGCGTCGCTGGCAAGAAGCATCAGGTTGACCTTTGCGGAGTTTTTTCTTATTGCACTGATGGCAAGCTCGCTTCCGCAGATTGCAGAGCGCGAAGCAGCGCACAGTCCTAAATATTTACTGAGCTGAGCCTTCATTTATTCTCAGCCTCCCACGCTACGATCTCCGCTTCAAGAGCTGCAAGCAGCTCCTCGGAAATCTCACATTCAAGATTTGTTTTGAATCTGTTTGCCTTTCTCGCCTTTTTGAAGCACTGAGAATTTTTGCAAACGTATGCACCTCGGCCGCTCTTCTTACCTGTGAAGTCGAGAGAAACCTCGCCTTCGGGGCTTCTTACAACTCGGATAAGATCCTTTTTATCAAAGGACTGTCCGCAGCCCGTGCATTTTCTCTGGGGGATCTTTTTAACCTTAGGGGCTTTATTTGCGCTCACGGTCAGTTACCCTTGATATCGATCTTAAAGCCTGTAAGTCTTGCAGCAAGACGTGCATTCTGGCCTTCCTTACCGATTGCAAGAGAAAGCTGATCTGCGGGAACCACAACGGATGCGCTTCTTTCGCCAACGATCTCAACGCTTGTAACTTCAGCGGGAGAAAGGGCTGCTGCGATAAACTCAGCAGGATCCTCAGAATACTCGATAATATCGATTTTCTCGCCTCTGAGCTCGTCTACGATCTCAGCAATACGGCGACCTCTTTCACCGATACAAGCACCGATAGCCTCAACGTTTTCATCTCTGGAATAAACAGCGAGCTTGGAGCGGCTGCCTGCTTCACGGGAGATGTTGTGGATAATAACTGTACCATCCTGAATTTCGGGGATCTCCATTTCAAAGAGGCGCTTAACAAAGTTGGGATGAGTTCTGGAAAGAGTTACGATGGGGCCTGCCATGCTCTCTCTCTTAACCTCTGTTACGAACACCTTGATTCTGTCGCCAACCATAAATGTTTCGCCGGGGATCTGCTCGGATTCGGGAAGAACTGCCTCGCTTGTGCCTGTGTCAATAACGATAGCGCCTTCAGAGTCTGCAGTTTTTGTAACAACAGCTGTGATAACCTCCTCGCGCTTCTTCTCGTATTCACGAATCATGCTGGAGCGCTCTGCCTCGCGGATACCCTGAATGATAACCTGCTTTGCTGTCTGTGCGCTGAGACGGCCGAAGAGCTTTGTCTTAACTTCCTTCTCAACAACAGAGCCAATAACGTGGCGGCGGCTGATAGCCTTAGCATCCTCGAGAGAAATCTGAGTTGCGGGGTCTTCAACAACCTCAACAACGTCCTTGCACTCGTAAACCTTAACGTCCTTCTTATCGGGATTGATAACAACGCGAACGTTTGCTGTGCCATATTCCTTCTTGAAAGCGCTGATAAGAGCTGCTTCAACCTTTTCTATCATATAAGCCTTCGGGATACCCTTGGTTTTTTCAAGGAGATCAAGGGCATTAAAAAATTCCTGATTCATTTTTACTGTTACCTTTCTATGAAGATTATATTATAAATTACCAATCGAAAACTGTTGCAAGCTTAGCGCAAGCAGATTTTTCAAGAGTTACTGCCTCGCCGTCCACATCAAGTGTGAATGTTTTTTCATCTGCTGCTGCAAGAATACCTGTAAGCTTCTTCTGACCGTTAACAGGCGCATAAAGCTTAGCCTCAACCTTTTCTCCCATGCAGTATTCATAATGCTCGGGGCGGCTGATGGTTCTCTCAACGCCGGGAGAGGAAACCTCAAGTCTGTAAGCAACCTCGATAGGATCTGCCTCATCGAGAACGGGGTCGATAGTTCTGTGCATCTTTTCGCAGTCGTCGATATCGATTCCCTCTTCACTGTCGATAGTGATACGGAGCACCATTTCAGCGCCCTCCTTCACGTATTCAACGTCCCAAAGCAGATAGCCAAGCTCGTCTGCAATAGGCTCGAGAAGATCGCGGACTGTTCCTGCAATGTTTTTCTTCTGTTTTTCCATCGTTACCTCTTTCAAAAGCAAATTGAAAACAAAGAGTGGGTTCTTCTGAAACCCACTCCTTTAATCTTAATATTCTTTCTATAATGCAGTATACCACGCCTCAAATAAAAAATCAAGAGGTTTTGAAAAATAATTAAACGAAAAAGCCGATGCGAAAGCATCGGCTTTTGTTTCAAATTAATAGCAAGCAACGGCGTCCTTATAGAACTGATCCATTTCTTCCTTTGTGGAGAAGTTTGCAACGTACATCTGGTTGCCCATTGCGCCTGCAAGAGCATCGGGAATTCTTTCAACCATCTTCATATTTGCGCCGTATTTAGCCATGAGAGCGTCGTGATCAAGAACAAAGTTCTTGCCGTCGCGGCGGCCTGCGTATGCGCAGTAGAAGTGCTCGCCCTGGGGCATCATTGTGGAGCCGTATGCGATCATATCAGCCCAGATTTTATATACGTTTGTGGAGTTTGCAAAGTTGATCATATCGGGAGTGAAACCGCCGCAGGGACGCATATTAACCTCAAGGGCAATAACGTCGCCTTCCTTACCAAGACCTTCCTGATCCTGTGTGAGACGGAAGAACTCGAAATGAACAAAGCGGCTCTTAACGCCAAAGCTCTTAACTGTTGCGCGACCTGCTTTTCTTGTATCCTCGGGAAGATCCTTAAGGATATAATAGCAGCTGTTATCCTGATTATTAACGATATCCATGATGGAATCGGGAGTTACGTTACCTGTTTCAAAAATGGGGTTACCCTCTCCGTCGATAATTGCATCGTAGGAGTTAACTGCAGCGTGAACGAACTCTTCCATAATATAAGAAACTTCCTTGGGATAGCTTTCGTAGAAGCTTACAAGGTCCTCGTCGCAGGAGAGCTTATATGTAGCAGCTGCGCCAACGCCGTTATCAGGCTTAACAACAACGGGATAGCCAACCTTGCTGAGAAATTCTCTGCATCCCTCAAGAGACTCAACGATGTAATAACGAGCAACGGGGATTCCTGCTGCCTCGTAGTATGCCTTCATCTTGGACTTGTGCTTGATGCGCTCCATATCGGAAGCCTGGAAGCCACTTGTGATGTTGAAATCTGTGCGGAGCTGAGCATCCTTCTCAAGCCAATATTCGTTATTGGATTCAAGCCAATCGATCTTACCGTACTTGAATGCAAAGAATGCAACTGCGCGGTAAACCTCGTCGTAGTTTTCAAGGCTGCCAACCTTGTAATATTCGTTAAGGCTGTCCTTCAGCTCGGGCTTGAGCTCATCATAGGGAGCCTCGCCGATACCGAGAACGTTCATACCATTGTTCTTAAGCTCTTTGCAGAACTGCCAATAGTTTGTAGGAAAGTTAGGTGAAATGAAGATAATGTTTTTCATTGTTTATACCTCCAGAAGTTTGGGAATGAAATATTCAACCTGCTTATACCACCAGTCCCAGTCGTGAGCAACGTCGTTGCCCCAAACGTCAACCCAGATGTTGATGCCCTTGGAATTGAAGATATCGCGCAGGCGAAGTGTTGAATCGGGAATTTCCCATGCGCCTGTACCAACGCAAACAATACCGCGGCCGCTGTTGTACTTTTCAATATAGGGATGGTCGCCCACCATATTATCCATATAGTGAACGGGAGAGTTGTTATAAACAAGCTCGTCCATATAACCGCCGAAGCCATAGTTTGAATCATAAATACCGCTGAGAGCAAGTGTTCCGCGAACTGTATCGGGGAAGCGGAGGAAGAGGTTGAGCGCATGTGTTGCGCCAAGGCTGCAACCAAAGGTTGCAACGTCCCATCTGCCTGTTTTCTCTCTGAGCATAGGAATCGCTTCATTTATAATATAGCTAACCCACGCTTCATGACGGCGGATGCGGTCATAAGCGGGAGTAAAGTTATCGGAATAGGTTTCCTTATCAATTGTATCAATTGCAAGGATAGTTACGAGGCCTGCCTCAATATAGGGACCCCAATATTCTGTCATCCTGAAGTTTTCAAAGTCAAAGTAACGGCCGTCCTGGCAAGGAATGAAAAGAACGGGCTTGCCGCCGTGGCCATAGAATTTACATTCCATATCACGCTGAAGAGCGTTGGAATAGGTTTTAATGTACTGTGTTTCCATTGTATTCTCCTGAATTACTTATACAAAAGTGTGTTTATAACAAAGGGAAGCTGCTTTTCCCAGCTCGCCTCGCAGTGATCCCCTCGGGGAACAACGCGGAAATTGAGAAAAACTCCCTTTTCAAAAAGCATAGACGCCACTTTTTGCAGGCGATTTGCCATATTTTTATGATTAGCCATTTCTCTTGAGCCATAATCCATATAAACAACCGTTTCAGGCTTTATATTGGACTCTGCTATAAGACGATCTATCTCCTTGGGCGCTACCCAAACAGATGGAGAAAGACAAGCGGCACGGCTGAACACGCGATTATATTTAAGGACCGCGTAAAGGCTCATAAGTCCGCCCATTGAGCTGCCCGCAATAAAGGTATTGTTTCTGTTTTTGATGGTAGGATAATGAGCATCAACAAAGGGCTTGAAAACTCTCACAAACCATCTCATTGTTAATTCGCCCCTACCCTCAACGTAGCCCACAGAGGGACGTCTGAAGGAGAAGGGTGAATATTCCGAAAGTCTGCCGTTATTGGGAGAATGATTACATTCAACTGCTGCAACTATCAACGGAACGTCATTTTCCTCAAGATATTTGAGCATTCCCCAGCTTTTACCATATGTTGCATCCTCGTCAAAGAACACGTTATGCCCGTCAAACATATAAAGAACGGGATATTTTCCGGGCTTATCGGGGCAATAAACGTAAGCAAATCGGGGCTCATCTCCTGTAAGATGCGGCAAGGTTACCTCGAACTTATCTATCATAACAAAACTCCTTCAAATCAAAGTCAGTATATAATACCCTGCAAGGAGCACAAGCTATGCATAAAATAATGCACAAGTTGCCGCGCGGGATAAGAAGCACCGCAAAATACTCTGCGATACTTTATTCTACTAAATTTATTTACAAATTTCAACTATTTTTGCAATTATTATCAACATTATGCTAACTTTTATGCAAAAAAAGACGTTTTTTGCATATTAGTCCATCCCTTTTTCAACAAAAGTGAATCTCGAAACAGTTTTTCCTTCAAATTCAACCGTTTCATTCCACATTGAAGCAGGGCGAACCCAATATTTCCCTGTTTCAACGCTTTTGTAAACCACCATTTCCTCAAGAGTTTCACTATGAAGCGCAATATCTACAACCTCATATATTCCGCCCTTGAAATGACGATATATTCCCTTTTTGATTTCCATATATCCTCCCAATAAATAACAGAAAATAGGGGGATTTTAATCTCCCCCTATTTTTATAACGTTTTAGCTGTCAGCTTAATGATCTTAGCCATATTATCAGGCTGGACCTTTGCCTCGTGTGCTGCTTTATTTCTGCGGATCGCTCCGCATTTTGTGCATTTATGGATAATTATATATCCTTTTTTCGCATCGGGAACAGCTGAAACAGGCTCCATCAGCGCCATACACTCGCTTGCGCGGTCTCCGGGATTTTCATCCAGATGGCGCGACCAGAGGCAAAACGGACAATGGTTTCTCGACGTGTATCCAAGAGGCTCAACCTCCTTGCCACAATGTCCGCAAACAAAGCCGTTATCGTTTTTGGTAAATCTTCTCTGATCCATTATACCAGCTTGAACTCCGTGCCGTCCTTAGTGTCCTTAATAGCAACGCCCATAGCTGTAAGCTCGCCGCGGATCTCGTCTGCTCTTGCATAGTCCTTAGCCTTCTTAGCCTCAAGACGCTCTGCAATCAGCGCTTCGATCTTAGAAAGAAGCTCAGGATCGATATTGGACATAGCGTTAGCCTCTCTTACCTTTGCAGCGGCAGAAAGAAGATTGAGGCCCATAACGTAGTCGATCTTATCAAGAGCTGCAAGCTTATCTGCATCGGCAGCATCTGTCTTAAGAATATCGTAGATAGCAGTTACGGCAAGGGACGTGTTCATATCGTTATCCATAGCCTCACCGAAGCCGCGGCAAAGCTCTGCCACGTTTGCCTCGTTTGCCTCGCCGGGATTGAGCTGAGCGATTCTTGCTATCAGCTTATCATATGCGATTTTTGCATTATCAAGATTCTCATAGGAGAACACAAGGCTCTTTCTGTAATGAGACTGGAGGCAGAAGAAACGGTAAACAATAGGATCATAGCCCTTGGATTCAAGGAGAGAAACTGTTAAAAATTCTCCCTTTGACTTACTCATCTTACCGCTGTTTGTGTTAAGATGCAGAACGTGGAACCAATAATTGCACCACTTATGACCAACAAATGCTTCGCTCTGGGCGATCTCGTTTGTGTGGTGAGGGAATGCATTATCAATACCACCGCAGTGGATATCAAGATATTCGCCAAGGTGCTTCATTGAAATGCAGGAGCACTCAATATGCCAGCCGGGATATCCAACGCCCCAGGGGCTGTTCCACTTAAGCTCCTGATCGTCAAACTTACTCTTTGTGAACCAAAGAACGAAGTCTGCCTTATTTTTCTTATTTTCGTCCTTCTCAACGCCCTCACGAACGCCATCCTGAAGGTCCTCTTCCTCAAAGTTGTGGAAAGCATAGTAGTTATCAAGCTTGGATGTATCAAAATAGATATTTCCGCCTGCCTCGTAAGCATATCCCTTTTCAAGAAGGCCCTTAATAACCTTAATGAATTCGCCGATGCACTTTGTTGCAGGCTCAACAACGTCGGGGCGCTTGATATTAAGCTTGCGGCAATCCTCAAAGAAAGCATCTGTATAGAACTTTGCAATTTCAAGAACTGTTTTGTTCTCTCTCTTTGCGCCCTTAAGCATTTTATCCTCGCCCTCGTCGGCATCGCTTGTGAGATGTCCTACGTCGGTGATATTCATAACGCGCTTAACGTCATATCCAACGTAGCGAAGATACTTTTCAAGCACGTCCTCCATAATATAGGAGCGGAGATTGCCTATATGAGCGAAATGATAAACTGTGGGACCGCAGGTGTACATAGACACCTTGCCGGGCTCATTGGGAACAAACTCCTCTTTTTCGTGGCTGAGTGAATTATATAATTTCATTTGTTTTTTCTCCTTCTTCTTCATAAATCGGCTTTGACATAAAGAAATATGCTATAAACACAAGCACAAAGCCAACTGAAAGCACAAACAGCATCCAATTTACAATAGGGGAATTCATATCAACGAATTCATAAAGGAAGCTGGTTGAGTTAAAGCCTGCGTGCAGGAATATGCACGGCAAAAGGCTGTTATATTTTTCATAAAGCAGCACCATAATGATTCCAAGCACCGCAGCATAAGCAACCTGATGAGCTCCTCCGCTGTGAGCCGCGCCAAACCAAAGGGCAGAAAGAAGCATTGCTGCCGTTTTCGGCATTGTTTTTTTCATTCTCGTATAAATAAGTCCTCTGAAAAGAATCTCTTCAAGAACGGGGGTTACCACGGCAGTTGCAACAAACACGGAAAGCGTTGAAGCGTTGCCGAACATATAATTATAAACCTCCTCCGACTGGGTAGCCTTATCAGCTATTGCGGGAATGGCTATACTTATAAATCCGATAATAAAAACCACAAGCACCTGAAGAGCAACACCAAATCCAAATGACGTGGGAATTGCCGCAAAATCAATTTTTCTCAGACCTATCTCTGATGCAAAATTCTTTTTCCTGAAAAAGTATATAAGCATATAGACGGTTATGAGAACAAGATACGCTGCTATCATAGCATAGCTGTAATTTTTGGAAAACAGATTCCAATATTCATCGGAAAGCTGCATATATCCCGAGGGATCAAGAATATTCCCTCCTACAAACTGAGAAGCGATAATGCCTGAATAAATCCCCTGCATTATGGCAACCGCGCCGTAAAACAAAGCAAAAAATCCTGCACACTTCAGAATCGAAAGAATAACCGCACCTGCCTTTGAGGGCTTTCTTCTTTTCTCCTGAACGCTGTTTCCGCAAAAGGTACAAAAATGCTGATTTTCAAACTGCAATGGATTTCCACAATATTTGCAGTACATATATATCTCCTTATTTGCTCTCAAGCTCTTTGATCTTAGACTCGAGCTCGCGCATTTTACGCTGAATTGCGCAAATATCCTGAGAAACGGGGTCGGGAATATGAACCTGGTCCAAGTCAACCTCAGTTTTCTTGCCTGCAACTCTGACAACGTGAGCAGGAATACCTACTGCCGTTGCATTTTCAGGAACGGGACCGAGAACCACAGCACCTGCTGCAATTTTTGCTCCATCGCCAACCTTAAAGTTTCCGAGAACCTTTGCACCTGCGCCAACCATAACGTTATCGCCAAGGGTGGGATGACGCTTACCCGTATCTTTACCCGTACCGCCGAGAGTTACGCCCTGATAAAGCGTGCAGTTATCACCGATAATGGTTGTTTCTCCAATAACTACTCCGCTTCCGTGGTCAATAAAAAGTCCTTCTCCGATAGTTGCGCCGGGATGGATCTCAATGCCTGTGAAAAATCTTGCCGCCTGAGAAATGAAGCGCGCTGTTGTGTACATCTTTCTCTTATAGAACTTATTGGAAACTCTATAAGCCATAATTGCATGAAGACCTGAATAGAGAAGCGCAGCTTCTGCGCGGCTCTTAACAGCGGGGTCTCTCTGGCAGATTGCATCGATATCCTTTTTTATATCGTCCGCAAAGGTGATAACGCTCTCGGGCAGCTTCCCCGCCGCCTTTGTGAGAGCCTTTTCAGCTGCTTCACGGTTCAATTCGATCTTAAATTTCATTTTGCCTCCTTCCCTTCTGAAAAAAGAAGGTTAAGGTTAGATTTATAATTGAGTTGTCATTTTAGGGTTATTCTTCAGCAGGCGTTGTTTCCTCTTCGGGTTCAGATGCATCCGCCTCGGGAGCCTCTATATCCTCGTCGGTGCGAACAATAACGCCATCCTCAAAATAACCGTCTCTGTAAATACGTCCGTCGGGCCACTGATACGTTCCAACGCCCCACATAGTATTATTTTTGAATTCGCCCGTATACTTTTCGCCGTTTGCCCATACGTATACGCCCTGACCGCATCTTACGTCGTTTTCAAAGCTACCCTCGTACTTATCGCCGTTGGCGTAGATATAAACGCCCTCGCCGTGCTTCTTATCAGCAACGTACGTTCCTTCATAGGAAGAGCCGTCTGCCCACTGCATCTTGCCCTGTCCCTCTTTTCTGTCGGCAACGTAAGTCCCCTCGTAATATGAGCCATCACTTAAAGTATATTTACCCTGACCGTCCTTAAGCCCTTTTTTGAAGGTTCCTTCGTACGTATCTCCGTTAGCATAAGTAAGCTTTCCTTCGCCCGTTGCTTCGTCTGCAACAAACTGGCCCTCATAAACTCTGCCGTCAGAGAAGGTAAGCTTTCCTTTACCGTGGCGAACAAGATCCTGCATTTCACCCTCGTAAACGTCGCCGTTGGAATACTCAACGATACCTGTTTCCGTATTAACGTAGGCTGAAAGTCCTGCCTTGGAGCTGCCCTTACCACTGAACGTCATTCTACCGCTTTTAGGCTGACCATGTATATCAACCGTTCCTACAAAAGTTACTGAATAGCCATCCTTAAAATTGTATCGGGTATATCTGAAGCCTGCAAGATACAGAACGCCCATTACAAGTGCAACAGCCACCGCAAGACACACCAGCATCACGATCAGATTTGTTTTTGCGCTGAAGCCGCTTTTCAATTTTCTTTTTTTAGGTGTTTTCTTTTCGCTCACTTTTTTCGCGTTCCTTTCATTATGATCCTGCAAGCATTATTTATCCGAGCTTTTTATAAAGTGTTATAACAGAATCTATAAGCTCAAGAATATAAGGGATGCATTGAATTGCTACCACAGCCACAATAAAGGCTGCAACAATGCCAATGATAACAGCACGAAGAGAGGTTCCCTTCTCCGTATATCGAAGCTCAGCCTGAATACGCTTTTCCTCAAGAATATAAAGCTTTGCCTTTTTCGCGTCGTACTTTTTCTTTCTTTCAATGCCGAAAACGCGACGAACGCCTCGAACAAAGCTGTTTTCCGCCTTCTGCGCAAGCTCACATTCCTCGGGATTTACCACCTTTACGTACTTCGTAAGTGCCCCGTCAAAGAATACGGCACGACCGCGCAAAAAGATAAAACGAATGCCTGCCTCCTCAAAGGAAGCTGCATTCTCAGGCGAGTTTGCTCCCTTTTTCACAAGGGAGCGAACAACTTCGCCAAGATAGCTTTTATTATAATACGAAAGAATTCCCGCAATAACGAATCCTGCAAATATGCCCCAGATAATAATGGGCAGCGTGGTTACAGGATTGTCAAAGCTGAAATTTTTATAAAAAACCGCAAGATTTACTGACATATTGCTGATCAATCGCGACGAAGAACGTCTACTCCAAGATACTTACGAAGAACGTCGGGAACGTTTACGCTACCGTCAGCGTTCTGATTCTGCTCAACGATTGCAGGAAGAATACGGCTTGTTGCAAGACCGGAGCCGTTGAGAGTGTGCACGAACTCTGTCTTATTGGAGCCATCTCTCTTGAAGCGGATGGAGCCGCGACGAGCCTGATAATCACGAGCATTGGAAACGGAAGAAACTTCCTTATAGCCGTCCATTGAAGGAATATGGATCTCAACGTCATAGGTTCTTGCCATAGATGCAGAGCAATCTGCTGCTGCAAGCTTAACAGTTCTGAAATGGAAGCCAAGGCCCTTAACAAGCGCCTCTGCCTTGCCTACAAGCTCTTCAAATGCTGCATCGGAATCCTCAGGCTTTGTATACTGAACCATTTCAACCTTATTGAACTGATGTCCTCTTACCATACCTCTTTCGTCTGCACGATAGGAGCCTGCTTCGCGACGGAAGCAAGGTGTGTAAGAAATATACTTACGGGGCAGGTCTGCCTCTGTAAGAATTTCATCACGGTGGAGAGAAACGAGAGCTGTTTCAGCTGTGGGAAGCATAAAGAGACGACGCTCGTCTTCCTTTTCTCTTTCAAGCCAATAAACCTCGTCCTTGAACTTAGGGAACTGACCTGCTGTCTGTCCGCACTCGTAACCAAGCATATGAGGAACGAGTACAAGCTCGTAGCCATCAGCAAGGTGAGTATCAATAAAGTAATTAAGAAGTGCCCATTCAAGACGTGCGCCCATTCCGCGATAGATCCAGAAGCCGTTTCCGGAGAGCTTTGTGCCTCTCTTATAGTCGATAAGACCCAGATCTGTACAAATATCAACGTGGTTCTTGGGCTCGAAATCAAAAGTATGGGGATCGCCGAAATAACGGATAGGCTCGTTGTTTTCCTTACCGCCGGGCTTAAGGTCTGTATCGGGAAGGTTGGGAAGACCAAGCATAAGCTCGTTATATTCTGTTTCGATCTCGGCAATCTTAGCATCGTTAGCCTTGATGTCTGCTGCAAGCTCCTTCATCTTAGCGAATACGGGAGCAACGTCTGCGCCCTCCTTCTTAAGACGGGGAATGTCCTTATTAACCTTGTTCTGCTCAGCCTTTTTAGCCTCATTTTCGGAAATCATGGCACGGCGCTGAGCGTCAAGCTCAACAATGCGCTCAACCTCTGCTCTTGCTTCCTTGCCCTTAGCTGCGAGGCGGGCAATAACGTCTTCTGTATTTTCTCTTATAAGCTTAATATCTAACATTTTGGTTTACTCCTAAATTTGTACTGAACTAACTAATGTATATTTTTGTCAAGCTTTTCCAAAAAAGCTTACGTGGGTGATGGGGACAGCGTCCCCGTCAAAAGCTCACTCAGCAGTAATATCCTTACCGCAGAGGATAGAAAGAAGCTTTTCAAGGTCGCCTTCTCCGCCATATTCGATGGAGATGGTCTTTCTCTGACCCTTTGTCTGTATCTTACAATATCTTCCCGTAAGTCCCGTTACCTTCTTTTCAAGCTCGGCAACGTAATCAACCTTAAGGGGAACAATCTCCTCTTCGTCTGATTTTTCAGGCTTATTAGCTTTACGAACAAGAGCCTCTGCCTCGCGAACGGAAAGATTATTATTGATTATCTTTTCTGCAAGAGCTCTGAGCTTTGATCTGTCGCGAAGACCGAGAAGAGCCTTACAATGACCTGCGCTGAGCTTATCGCTCTGAAGAAGATCGGAGATCTCCTCGGGGAGATCAAGCAAACGAAGAGAGTTTGCAATAGAGCTGCGAGACTTACCAAGACGACCTGCAACGTCCTCCTGTGTGAGTTCAAACTGATCTATAAGCGCTCTGTATGCCTTTGCCTCTTCATAAGCATTGAGGTTTTCTCTCTGAATATTTTCAATAAGTGCAATCTGAGCTGTTTTCAGATCATCAGCTTCCATAACGATAGCGGGAATTTCAGTAAGTCCTGCAAGCTTGGATGCTCTCCATCTGCGCTCACCTGCGATTATCTGATAAAATCCGCGGCCAACCTCGCGAACGAGAATGGGCTGAAGCACTCCGTTTGCCGCAATAGAATCGGCAAGCTGAGAAAGGGCTTCGTTATCAAAATTCTTTCTGGGCTGATCACCTTTGGGTTCAACGTCTGAAATACGAAGAGTGGTTACTCCGCTTCCGTCGCTCTCGATTGAATTATCGTCAAATATAAAATCAAGACCGCGTCCGAGACCTGTTTTCTTTGCCATAACGCTTCCCCCTTACATTACTCTTTCAACAAGCTCTTTTGCAACGTTCATATATGCAAGAGAGCCCTTTGAATATTTATCGTGATAATAAATAGGTTCGCCGAAGCTGGGTGCCTCAGACAGCTTAACACTTCTTGTGATAGAAGTCTTGAAAAGCTTGTCGCTGTAATATTTTTTCAATTCCTCCATAACCTGCGCAGAAAGATTGAGTCTGCCGTTATACATAGTAACAAGAATACCGGTTACGCTGAGGCTCTTATTATAAAGCTGCTTAACCTTTTTGATGGAGAACATCAGCTGAGACAGACCTTCCAGAGAATAATACTCACACTGCATAGGGATTATTACTCCGTCAGAGCAGGAAAGAGCATTAACCGTGAGCATACCGAGAGAAGGAGGACAGTCTGTGAAGATAAAATCAAAATCATCATAGAGGGGCTCAAGCACTCTCTTCAGAGCGCTCTCTCTATGCTCCATTTCAAGAAGCTCTATTTCCGCGCCTGCCAGCTCGATGGTTGCAGGGATTATAGATAAATTGGAATATTCAGTTTTTATAACGGAAAGCTTGGGATCATAATATCCGAGAAGCGCTCCATACATGGAATAGCGCAGTCCCTTTTTATTTACGCCAACTCCGCTTGTGCTGTTACCCTGAGGGTCCAGATCACACAGAAGGACTCTATATCCAAGAGCTGCCACGCAAGCAGCTACGTTAACGGCTGAGGTTGTCTTTCCAACTCCGCCCTTCTGGTTTGCAAATGATATAATAATAGGTTTCGACAACTGAATACCTCCATAAACAATTTCTCATAATGATTATATATTTTTTGCCGCCTATTGTCAACATAATTCGGTCTATAAATTGCTCCCCAAACAAAAAGAAACCGTTTTTATGCAAGCGGCAGACAATATCATTCGCTACATATTTATAGAGATAAGTTCTTAGCGCTATGCAAAGCAAAAAAGAGGTCTTTCGACCTCTTTTCATTTTATCACTATTGCTGTTTCGGGAGCGAGAATTCCGTTAAAGACTTCGCCCGTGAGAGCATTTACGCCGGTTACCTCGCAATTCACGTTAGTTTTATTAACGTTTGCTGCGATAATAAGCTTATTTTCGCCCTCGCCGCGTTCAAACATAATAAAGCCCTTACTATGCTTTATCACGCGGAAAAGTCCTTCGCTGAGAACGCTTTCGCTACGGCGCAGCTGTCCAAGCTTTTTATAATGCTCTTTAAGCTCTGCATCCTCATCACCCCAAGGGAACGTTGCTCGGCAGAAGGGATCGTGATATCCCTCAACGCCTGCCTCGTCTCCGTAATAAACAGAGGGAACTCCGTACACAGTATACTGAATAAGGGAAGCGATCTTAAGAAGCTTGATCGCCTTCGCTTTATTCTCGGGGCTCATTTTACGAACGGAAAGCTCCTTATTGGAAAGCCCGAGGGATTTATGAGAAGAATCGCCAAGCTCTGTGAGAATTCTGTCCGTATCGTGTGTGCCTACGATATTCATAAGGCTGTCGCTGACACATTTCGGATAAGAAGCATACAGACTTGTGAGGGTGTTAGCAAGATCTGCCGCGTTTCCGCTGAGGACGTAATTCATAACAGAGGTTCTGAAGGGATAGTTCATAACGCTGTCAAGCTGACCGCCCTGAAGATATTTTCGTCTGCTTCCGTATGCAACCTTATCTGCTGCGTTTTCCCAAACCTCGCCGATAATAATTGCTTCGGGATCGGCCTTTTTAACTGCCACTCGAAGCTCATCGAGGAAAATATCGCAAAGCTCATCGGCAACGTCAAGTCGCCATCCGCCGATATTCTTATGAACATATTTCGCGCATATACCGTCGTCAGCTGTGAAATAGCTTCTACATTCCTTATTATTATGGTTCAGACGGGGCAATATTTCAATTCCCCACCAGCTATCATATTTTCCGTCAGGCTTAAAGCAATACCAATCACGGTAAGGTGATTTCTTGCTCTGCCATGCGCCAAGGCTATCGTATTTACCACGGCGGTTGAAATAGATACTGTCATCGCCCGTATGGTTGAAAACGCCGTCGAGAATAACCTTGATTCCAAGCTTTTCAGCTTCGGAAATAAGATTATCAAGCGCCTCGTCGCCGCCAAGGGCCTCGTCAACCTGATTATAGTCGCCTGTATCGTATCTATGGTTTGAATATGCCTTGAATATAGGGTTCAGATAGATGACCGTTACGCCCATTTCGCTGAGATAAGGCAATTTCTCTGCAACGCCCCAAAGGTCGCCGCCATAGAAAAGGTTATTCTCAAGATGCGCACCGGGATAAAGGCTATACTGGGAAATGGGAGCAGACCAATCGCTTTCATAAACCGCGTCCGCTCTGTCCTGCTTCGCCTTGCCGCTCTTATAGAATCTATCGGGGAATATCTGATACATTGTGCCGCCACGGAACCACTTGGGTGTGTCAAAATCCTTATCATACACTGTAAGCATAAAGAATTTTCCGGGGCGCTTATCAAGATCAAAGTGAACGTTGTCATACGCGCAAGTATAGAGAACGTCATATCCGCGATGGAGAAGGAAGGTGTAATAATACAGTCCAACGCCAAAACGCGCCATATCAAGCTCTATTTCATACACTCCGTTATCTGTCCACGTCAAGTCAAGATCCATATCAGGATGACCGTCGCGATGAACTCGCATAGTTACTGCAGTTACCCCGAAGGCTCTGTCGCATCTGACTGTCCATTTGATCTTTTCAGCTTCTGAAAAGGCGCCAAACAGGGTTACGTCCCTGTCTTCGCTGTGCTTTTCAATTGAAACTGTCTTTTCTGCCGCAAGTTTATCGGCCATTTTTATAAGCATAACTATTTGATCCTTACTTATTTATACCAAAAAGGCAGGTCGGGCAGCTATTTAATGCCGCCTGACCTGTCGTTATTGCAGAATTAATTATATTTTTAATATAAATTAACCCTTGATAAGTCTCTCGATGTTCCAGATGCGGTCTGCATACTCCTTGATACTTCTGTCAGCAGCAAACTTACCTGCACCTGCGATATTGTAGAGAGATCTCTTGTTCCATTCCTTCTGGTCAGCATATACCTGGGAAACCTTCTGCTGAGTCTTTCTGTAAGACTCAAAGTCTGCCATGCACATGAAGGGATCGGAATGGAGGAGATATTCAGCGATGTGAGAGAAGGACTCGCCGTTATATCCTGCGCTGAGGCTGTTTACAACCTGCTGAAGCACCTGGTTCTCGTGATAGTACTTAGAGCTCTTGTAATCCATTGCATGAATATACTGAGCCTCTTCAGCTGTGAGACCGAATGTGAACATATTAGCTTCTCCGGCCTGCTCCATCATTTCGATATTAGCACCGTCAAGTGTGCCGATTGTGAGGGCACCGTTGATCATAAGCTTCATACAGCCTGTACCGCTTGCTTCCTTACCTGCGAGAGAAATCTGCTCGGAAAGCTCAGCTGCGGGAACGAGAGCCTCTGCCATTGTTACGCAGTAGTTCTCGATAAATACAACGCGAAGTTTTTCGCTGATTTTCTTATCTTTTGCAATCTCCTGGCTGAGGCACCAAATAAGCTTGATGATTTCCTTTGCCATATGATATCCGGGAGCCGCCTTAGCACCGAAAATGAATGTTCTGGGCTGGATATCGAGATCGGGGTTTTCCTTAAGCATCTGATACAAATGAATGATGTTCATTGCATTCATAAGCTGACGCTTATACTCGTGAAGACGCTTGATCTGAACGTCGAAGAGAGAATCTGTGTTAAGAACGATGCCTGTCTTCTCCTTCATAAGCTTAGCGAACTTAACCTTGTTCTGAGCCTTGATCTTACCAAGCTTTTCAAGAACTGCATCGTCGTCTGCAAACTTGCGGAGACCTGCAAGCTCTGTGGGATCCTTCTTAAAGCCATCACCAACACAGTCTGTAATGAGCTTGGAAAGCTCAGGGTTGGAATAGCAGAGCCATCTGCGGTGAGCGATACCGTTTGTTACGTTATCAAACTTCTCGGGCCAGAGGCGATAGAAATTCTTGAATGTGATATCGCGAAGGATACCGGAGTGGATCTCAGAAACGCCGTTAACGTGATGAGAACCGATGATTGCAAGGTTAGCCATATGAACCTGGCCGTTTGCAACAACTGCCATTTCAGCAATTCTGTCCCAGTTTCCGGGGAACTTTTCCCAGATCTCGTGGCAGAAGCGCTCGTTGATCTCCTTGATGATCATGTAAAGTCTGGGCAGGCGGAGTCGGAAAATGTCTTCGCTCCACTTTTCAAGAGCTTCAGGAAGAACTGTGTGGTTTGTATAAGAGCATGTGCGGCAAACGATATCCCATGCCTTGTCCCAATCCATGCAGAAGTCATCCATAAGGATACGCATAAGCTCGGGAACGCACATTGCGGGGTGTGTGTCGTTGATATGGATAGCAACCTTATCGGGAAGTGTTTCGATGTTGCCGTAAACTGCCATATGGTCGCGGATAATGCTCTGGCAGGATGCACTTACCATAAAGTACTGCTGTGTGAGACGGAGAACCTTACCGTCGTAGTTATTGTCAGCGGGGTAAAGAAGCTTACAGATGATATCTGCTGCAAGAGACTTCTGAGCAACGTTATCGTTGTAGCCGCCTGTGTAGTCGCCGATAGCAAGGCGCTCGGGAGCTGCAGCTCTTGCCTTCCAGAGGCGGAGCTGAGAAACAGCGTCGGAATCTGCGCCGCTCATCATCATATCATAAGGAACTGCTTCAATTGTTTCGCAGTTTTCGTATGCGATAGAATGTCTGCCCTCGTCCCAGATTTCTCTTACCTGGCCGCCGAAGCGAACCTTGTAAACTCTGTCCTCACGGGGTGTGAGCCAGATGCCGCCGCCGGGGAGCCAGTTATCAGGAAGCTCAACCTGGTGGCCGTCTACGATTCTCTGCTTAAAGAGACCGTATTCATAGCAAAGAGAGAAGCCTGTTGCGGGGTAGTCAAGAGAAGAGAGAGAGTCGATAAAGCAAGCGGCAAGACGGCCGAGACCACCGTTACCGAGACCTGCATCAGGCTCACAATCATAAAGATCGTCAAGCTTGTGGCCCATAGAAGAGAGAGCCTTCTTATAAGTTGCGTCGAGACCAAGGTTGCAAAGGTTTGTCTTGAGGCTACGGCCTACAAGATATTCCATGCACATATAATATACACGCTTTGCGCCTTCTTCATTTACCTTTTTCTTGAATTCCTGACGCTTAGCGGAGAGAATGTCGCGAACGGTGAGTGCTGCTGCCTTGTAAACCTGTTCCTTGGATGCTTCTTCAGGTGTGCATCCAAAATATCTGGACAGCTTGGATTCAATACTTGCCTTTACTTCGGCAGTGTTAGGGGAATAATTCATGGGTTTTGTTTTTCCTTCCGGGTTTGTTTATATTTCTATTTAAAATTTATAAATTAAAATTTAAAAATTTTATGTTTAGCGATTTTTACATTTCTTCGTAGAGGTCTGCATACGCTTCAGCTGATCTCTTCCAGGAGAAATCCACCTTCATAACGCGCTGCTGGAGTCGTCTCAGCTCATTCTGATCCTCATAAAGCGACATTGCAAGAACAAGCTTCTCATAAAGCGCTTTAGGTGAATACTGAACAAAGGTGAGTCCGTTTCCGCTGACTGTGCCCTTATCGCTGCTATAATCCTTTATAGTGTCATAAAGACCGCCTGTCTGTCGGGTGATCGGAATGGCACCATAGCGGGACGCGATCATCTGAGCAAGTCCGCAGGGCTCGCTCTTAGAGGGCATAAGGAAAAAGTCGGCAGCGGCATAAACTCTGCGAGAGAGACTTCTGTCAAACGTGATAAGCGCTCTCATCTTTTCGGGATACGCCTCCTCAAGCCATCTGAAAAAGCTTTCGTATTCATATTCGCCCGTTCCGATGACTATCAGCTGAACGTCGTTAGCAAGCAGCATATGGGCAATTTTATGAACAAGATCAATTCCCTTATGACCTGCCAGACGGGTTATCATAGCAAAAACGGGAACGTCGCGCTGAGGAAGAGAAAGCTCCTTCTGCAAGGAAGTTTTGTCAATTTTCTTGCCGCTTATACTGCGCCACATATATTTTTTTGCGATAGCGTCGTCAGTATGTGGATTATAGAAATCCTCGTCAATACCGTTAACGATGCCGCAAAGCTTATGAGCGTTCTTTGCAAGAATAGACTGAAGACCGCAGCCATATTCCTCGGTTTTGATCTCTTCGGCATAGCGTGGGCTGACTGTCGTTACCTTATGGGCACATTCAATTGCCGCCTTCATAACGTTAAGCGCGCCGTCAAACTCAACCAATTCTGCATATTTCCAAGGAAGAGAGAAAAGATCATTCAGATTCTGCATCCCGAATTTTCCCTGATATTCAATATTATGAATAGTGAAAATGGTTGCTACCTTATTATAATTATCATTTTCCTCGCCCATATGGCGTACATACAAAACGCTGAGTGCGCTCTGCCAATCGTTTGCGTGAAGAACGTCGGGATAATAGTCCATCTCGCTCATCATCTGAGCAACGGCACGGGAGAAAAACGCAAAGCGCTCTCCATCGTCATAATGTCCGTAAAGTCCATCGCGCTTGAAATAAAACTCGTTATCAATGAAATAGAAAACCACACCGTTCAGGCTGAGGCTGAGAATTCCGCAATACTGATTGCGCCATCCAAGCTGCACGGTGAATATTTTTTCAGTTTTCATCTGCTTTCGCCAATTTTCGCCAACACAGCCGTAAAGCGGAAGCGCAACTCTGACGTCTGCTCCATCGCCCATATATTCCAAAACGGCTTTGGGAAGGCTGCCCATAACGTCGCCAAGACCTCCGCTTGAAGCAAAGGGGGTACATTCTGAGCCAACGTAAAGTATTTTCTTCATTGTTAACCTACCAATCAATATATCAACAAAGACGAGCTTTATAACCGAAACCGAGTGAAAAATCGGTAAAAATAAAATCACAAAGGGGTGCACCAAGGAGCGCACCCCTTTGTTAGAATTTGTTACTTAATGACTGATTTGACTATTATATCATATCATTTTGCCTTTTGCAACATAAAAAGGCTGACTTTCGTGGCCGGAAAGGTTCACATCGTCTCTAATTGTAACATTTTTGTCTGTAATTACACAGTTAAGCTGAACGTTTTCGCCTGTGGAGGAGTCCTGCATCATGATGGAGTTCTTAACAACTGTGCCCTTGCGAACTCTTACGCCGCGGAAGAGAACGGAGTTGATAACTGTTCCTTCAATAACACAACCGTCTGCGATAACGGAGTTCTTAACAACTGCGCCCTCAGCATACTTTGTGGGAGCGGAGTTACGAACCTTTGTATATACAGGGCGATCCTTAACGTTGAAGAGCTCGTCGCGAACGTCGCGATTGAGAATCTCCATGTTAGCTGCGAAATACTTTTCAAGGCTGCCGATTTCAGCATAGTAGCCATCAAAATTGTATACTACAAACTTAGAGGAAGCCATTGCAGCTGCGAGAGCCTGTGTATAGAAGCACTTATAGCCATAGGAAACTGCTGTATGGAGAGTGCTTACAAGGAACTTTCTGTTGATAACAACGATGTTTGTGCAAACGTTAACCTCGCCCTTTGTCATAGGAGAGGAGTCAACGATTTCTGTTACGTTGCCGTCAGCGTCAGCATTGATGATCGCATATGCGCCTGCCTTAGCACCGTCAAGGTTAACCTTCTTTGTTACGAAAGTAACGTCAGCAGCCTTTGCCTCGTGATAATCGAGAACTGCGTTAAGGTCGATATTGCAAACGTCGTCGCAGTCAGCAAGAACTACAACCTCTTCATCACAGTAGTTGATGAAGTCGATAGCGCCGAGAAGAGCTTCAACACGGTTTGTGTAGAGCTTACCGCCGATGGGGCTATCAGATGCGGAAACGTAGGGAGGAAGGATTCTGACACCGCCGCTTCTTCTTGCAAGGTCCCAGTCCTTACCGTTTCCGATATGATCCATAAGGGAACGGTAGTTATTATGAGTGATAATACCAACAGTGTCAATACCGGAATTAACCATATTGGACAGAGTAAAGTCAACAAGTCTGTATCTTCCGCCGAAGGGGATGGACGCCATTGTGCGTTCAGCTGTCATTTCGGGGATGCTTGTATCGTGAATGTTAGAGAAAATAAGTCCTGCAGCAGTCATAATCACTTATCCTTTCTGAGCTCGGGTATCATAACGCCGGCATCAATTTTTTCACCGTCAGCAATAACTGTTCCCTCGCCGAGAACTGTGATGTCTTCACTATTGCCAACTTCACCGCCAACGCGGCACTTAGCACCGATTGTAACGTCAGTGTCGATAAGAGCATAGCTGAGCTCTGTATCTTCGCCGATAACAGTTCCGCTCATAACAACGCTATCACGAACAACTGCACCGGGCATAACCTTTACGCCGGGGAAAAGAACGGAGTTCTTAACTGTACCGTAGATTTCACAACCCTCGGAAATGATGGAGTTTTCAATCTGACCGTCGCATCCAACGTACTGAGGAGGAAGAACCTGATGACGTGTGTAGATTCTCCACTTTTCATCTGCAAGAGAGAAAATGGGATTCTCGCCGAGAAGGTCCATATTTGCTTCCCAAAGGCTGGAGATTGTTCCAACGTCCTTCCAATAGCCTTCGAATTCGTAAGCATACATTCTTTCGCCTGCCTTAAGCATGTTAGGAATGATGTTCTTACCAAAGTCATAAGAAGAATTGGGATCAGCAGCGTCTGCATTGAGGTATTCTGCAAGCTTGCTCTTTGTAAAGATGTAGATACCCATGGAAGCCTTTGTGGAATCAGGATTCTTGGGCTTTTCGGAGAATTTGAAGATCTTCTGCTCATCATCTACGGAAAGGATACCGAAGCGGCTTGCTTCCTCAATCGGAACGTCGAGAACTGCGATTGTACAGTCAGCGTTGTTCGCCTTGTGGAACTTGAGCATCTTCGCATAGTCCATCTTATAGATGTGGTCGCCGGAGAGGATCAGAACGTATTCAGCGTCGTAACGATCGATGAACTGCATGTTCTGATAGATAGCATTCGCTGTGCCCATGTACCAGTCAGCAGAATGTGTGCCCTGGTAGGGAGGCAGGATCTTTACACCGCCGTATGTTCTGTCAAGGTCCCAAGGAAGACCATTACCGATATACTCGTTGAGGAGCATGGGCTGGTACTGGGTGAGAACACCTACGGTGTCGATGCCGGAGTTTGTACAGTTAGAAAGGGGAAAGTCTATGATGCGGTATTTTCCACCAAAAGGAACCGCAGGCTTTGCAACTTTCTGAGTAAGTGCGTAAAGGCGGCTTCCCTGCCCTCCTGCAAGCAGCATAGCCACGCACTCTTTCTTTTTGAACACTTTGAAAATCCTCCTTATAGATTACATTATATAAATAATATTATATTTATAACACTTTCAGAACTCTTATACCCGATTTCCGAGCACAGAGTTATTTTTCCTTTTTATCAACAAGTCTGAAAACAGACGCGCTGTAAGCGGGAAGCTTTATTTTCACAGACTGCTCAAAGCCGTTCTGCCACATTTTCTCGCTTTTCACCTTGCCACTAAGCTTATTATTTCCGCCATAGTGCCAATCGTCGCTTGCGAAGATCTCCTCGTACGTACCTGAAACGGGCACTCCAAGCTTAAAATCTTCATAATCAACAGGTGAAAAATTGAACACGCATAAGACCTCGTTTCCTTCGGCATCTATTCTGCCATAGGAAAGCGTCTGTCTTTCGCTATCCGAGGAATCTATCCATCTGAAGCCGTCCCAGCCCCCATCGTTTTCCCAAAGGGCAGGTGTGTTCAGATAAAGATCGTTAAGCTTTGCACAGAAAAGCTGATATCTGGCATGCTTTTCATAGTCAAGCAGGAACCATTCTATATTACCGAGAGGGTTCCATTCATCAAACTGAGATATTTCATTTCCCATAAACGAAAGCTTTTTGCCCGGCTGGGTCATAAAATACGTCATAAAAGCTCTCATCTGCGCAAACTTTTCATCATAGCTTCCGGGAAGCTTGCTCACAAGAGACTGATTTCCGAAGGAAACTCTCATATGAGAAAGAGGAATGATATTACGCTGAACGTAAGACGAATTCACGTTGTCCGTTATTTTCAGATGCGCCTCGCCTCTTTTTTCGGGAGAAAGACCTGCATAGCTAATAACGCTGTCTGCCCAGACCTTATCCCATTTAAGAGAAAAGCCGAGACCGTTCCCCTTAAAGTCGGTAACCTCCATCTTTCCCTCAGAATCCTCAGCTATCATAAGCACGTCGGGATGATGTGCCATCATAGCATGATTAAGCTTTCTGAAGAATGCTGCCGCCTCGTATGGCGCGCGATCACCGTATATTGTATTAGGATTGAGGAGAACCTCTTCCTTGCTGTAATCAAGAGAAAGCATTGAGGAAATATCATCAAACTTTATTCCGTCTATATGATACACCTCTGTCCAATATATTGCGCCTGAAATCAGAAACGACTGAACCTCGGGGCTGCAAATATTAAAGCACGTTCCCAGATTCTTATCCTTTTCATCCTTACTTGTATCGTACTCGTACACGTAACCGCCGTCGAAACGGGAAATTCCATGGCTTTCCTCAGGGAAGAAGGAGCAATTCCATTCAAGGATAACTCCGATTCCCGCATTATGCATGGTGTCAACGAAGGCCATAAAATCCTTCGGGGTTCCGAATCTTGAGGTGGGGGAAAAATAACCGGTTGTATCATAAGCAATAGCGCCGCCCGAATAGTATTCGCAAATAGGCATCAACGCTATGTGAGTGTATCCCATCTGAACAACGTAAGGAGCCAGCTCCTCAGCAAGCTCCGCATATGACGGAAACGTTCCGTTGGGATGCTTGCGCCAGGATTCAGGATGAACCTCATATATATTCATAGGAGATCTCATAACCTTTTCGCGAGTGTATTTCTCGCGTCTCTTCTTCATCCAGCCCTTGTCCTTCCATTTGTATCCTGAAAGATCAAAAAATCTGGAGCTGAACTTAGGATAGGTCTCGCTATAAAATGCATAGGGATCGCATTTATAAACCTCTCCGTAAGGAGATCTGAATTTATATTCATATGCATAGCCGCTTCCAAAGCGACCGGAAGCAATTTTTGCCTCCCAGATACCCTTGTCGTCGATCTTCTTCATAGGATCGTCCTCAGACCATCCGTTGAAAAGACCTGTTACAAAAGCTTCAGTTGCATTGGGTGCCCAAACTCGAAAAACATATTCTCTTCCTTCACGATGAGCGCCGAAATACTCATAAGCTTTATAGTTCGCACCCTCGTGGAAAAGGTACGGGGCAGTGGTTTTGCTGAGTGCCTTCATACACTTCTCCCATTTTGACTAATATTCCATTAATAATTATAACATCACAAATCTTACAATTCAATACATTTGTTTATATAATTTCTGCAAATAATAGATTTTTTTGTAATTTTTTAACCAAAAATACGCTGTTTTGCCACTTTTCGTCCTATCCAATCTCCACTTTTCGCCAAAACGCCAAGAACCTTCCTGCGTTTTATGCTATTTATGTTGCAAATTGCGCAATTTTTCTCCACAAAATGCACATTTACTATTGACAATGACTAACTAATGTGCTATTGTAGTAACATCTTTTTTGCGTTTTAACGCGTGAAAGTGTTAAAGCAAAAATTTACGGACAAAGGTCTGTTCCCAATAGGACAATCGCATTGGTCCCGGGTGGGAAAGAAAGGAAACATTATGAAAACTCTCAAGCTTTTAGCACTTATGCTCGCCGCTGTTATGATGCTCACAATGTTCGTTGGTTGTGATGCTTCCGAAGACGACGGCAAGTACGTTATCGGTATCTGCCAGCTCACAGAGCACGTTGCTCTCGATGCTGCAACACAGGGCTTTAAGGATGCTCTCGTTGAAGCTCTCGGCGAAGAAAACGTTACTTTCAACTATCAGAGCGCTCAGGGCGACTCCAACACATGCTCCACAATCTGCAACCAGTTCGTTTCTGACAGCGTAGACCTCATTCTTGCAAATGCAACTCCTGCTCTTCAGGCAGCAGCAGCAGCAACAAACGAAATTCCGATTCTCGGCACGTCCGTTACAGAATACGGCGTTGCTCTTGAAATCGAAAACTTCGATGGCACAGTTGGCGGCAACATCTCCGGAACAAGCGACCTTGCTCCTCTTGACAAGCAGGCTGATATGATCAGCGAATGGTTCCCCAACGCTAAGAAGGTTGCTCTTGTATACTGCTCCGCTGAAGCAAACTCCAAGTATCAGGTTGACGAGGTTAAGAAGTATCTCGAAGCAAAGAACATTGAAGCAACTCTCTATCCCTTCGCTGACTCCAACGATATCTCCGCTGTTTGCACAACTGCTGCAAACGAAAACGACGTTATCTACGTTCCCACAGACAACGCTGTTGCTGATAACACAGGTATCATCGACAACATCTGCCGTCCTCTCGGCAAGCCCGTTATTGCAGGCGAAGAAGGCATCTGCAAGGGCGCAGGCGTTGCAACACTTTCCATCAGCTACTACGACCTTGGCAAGACAACAGGCGAAATGGCAGCTAAGATCCTCCGCGGCGAAGCTGATATCGCTGATATGAAGATCGAATACACAGACGTTACAAAGAAGTACAACGCAGAAATCTGCAAGGCTCTCGGCATCACTCCCGTTGAAGGATACGTTGCAATCGAGGCTGAATAATCAACAAAATTCGAAAAAAACATAAAAAGCATAAACAAAATCGGGTGAGCACCTTTCATTCTCACCCGATTTTTGCTATAATATTGATATCTTCATATTTAACCTTCCATACGAAAGGATTTCTATTATGAAAAAAGCCGCAAGACTATTTTCACTGCTGTTGGCAGCTATGATCGTTTTCACCCTCGCAGGATGCAACACCTCGACGGCTGAATACGAGATAGGAATCTGCCAGCTCGTTGACCATTCCGCACATGATCAGGCAACAAAGGGATTTATGGATGCCTTGAGCGAAGAGCTTGGTGAAAAAAACATCCACTATGATATCCAGAGCGCCCAGAACGATATCTCCACCTGCTCCTCCATCATAAATCAGTTTGTTTCAAACGATGTTGATCTGATCCTTGCAAATGCAACCGCTGTTTTGCAGACGGCAGCATCCGCAACAAACGAAATTCCCATTCTCGGCACGTCTATCACCGAATACGGCGTTGCTCTTGACATAAACGATTTTAACGGCACAGTCGGCACAAACGTTTCCGGCACAAGCGATCTGGCTCCACTCGATGAACAGGCAAAAATGATTCTCGAATGGGTTCCCGATGCAAAGGACGTTGCTCTTATCTATTGCTCAGCTGAAGCAAACTCTCAGTATCAGGTAAACGTTGTATACAACGAGCTTGAGAAAATGGGAGTTGATGCTCATCTTTATCCCTTCGCCGACTCAAACGACCTTGCAGCAGTTTGTCAGGAAGCGGCTGAGGAAAACGATGCCATTTATGTTCCCACAGACAACACGGTTGCAAGCAATGCAGGAATTATAGACAATATCTGCCGCCCCTTGAAGAAGCCCGTTATCGCAGGCGAAGAGGGAACAGCATGCGGCGTTGCCTCTCTTTCCATCAGCTATTATGATATGGGATATGCAACGGGCAAAATGGCTGCGAAGATCCTTCGCGGCGAAGCATCCGTTTCAGAAATGCCTATTGAATATGCAAAAGCCACAAAGAAATACAACAAAGATCTGGCTGAAGAGCTCGGACTTTCCGTTCCCGACGGATACGAGCCTATAAACTAAGCACCCACTCGCAAAAGAAAGGACTAAAACTCAAAAATGGAATTACTCTCAGTTCTTGCCAAGATCCCCGGCGCGCTCCCCGGCGCATGCGCTCAGGGTCTCATCTGGGGCATCATGGCTATCGGTCTTTATATGACCTATCGAATCCTTGACGTTTCCGACCTTACAGTCGACGGCTCCTTTGCCACAGGCGGCGCCGTTTGCATCATGCTCATGCTTGCAGGCTGGAACGTTTGGCTTGCTCTTCTTATGGCATTTATTGCCGGTATGCTCTGCGGTCTCGTTACAGGCTTCCTGCATACAACTCTCGGAATCCCCGCCATCCTCTCAGGTATTCTCACTCAG
This sequence comes from Candidatus Avispirillum sp., assembly GCA_045656825.1. Taxonomy (GTDB): domain Bacteria; phylum Bacillota; class Clostridia; order Oscillospirales; family CAG-272; genus Avispirillum. The sequence continues at coordinate 12,814 of JAZORY010000001.1, read as the reverse complement.
CTTGCGCTGTATTCCGTAAACCTGAAGATCATAGGCAAGTCCAACCAGTCTATTAACGTTGACAAATACGATCTGCTGGTTTCTCTCCGCTGGGTTAAAAAGCTTGCTCTCAACAACCCTCTTCTGACAGTTGCTCTTATCACTATCGTGCTCGTTGCTATATTCTATTGGTTCTTCGGAACTGAAATGGGATGCAGCATCCGCGCAACAGGCTCCAACCTTGCAATGAGCCGCGCCCTTGGTATCAACACAGACAGAAATAAGGTTCTCGGTATTATGATAGCAAACGCACTTGTTGCAACAAGCGGCGCTCTGCTCGCTCAGTATCAGGGATTTGCTGACGTTAATATGGGCCGTGGCGCTATCGTTATCGGTCTTGCCTCCGTTATTATAGGCGAGGCTGTTTTCGGCAAGATCTTCAAAAACTTTGCGCTCCGCCTTGTTTCCGTTTCTCTCGGAGCCGTTATCTACTACATAGTTGTTCAGGTTGTTATCACTATCGGTCTTGATGCAAACCTTCTCAAGCTGCTCTCAGCTGCTGTCGTTGCAGTATTCCTGGCAGTTCCTCATCTGAAGAGCAAGTATTTTGCTAAGCCCGTGAAGATCACAGAAGAGGAGGCAGAAGAAAATGCTTGATATCAGCAAGGTTTATAAGTCGTTTAACGTAGGAACCGTTAACGAAAAAAGAGTTCTTAAAAATCTCAATCTCCATCTTAACAAGGGCGATTTTGTAACCGTTATCGGCGGCAACGGTGCAGGTAAATCCACTATGCTCAATATGGTTGCAGGCGTTTATCCCGTTGACAGCGGCGCTATCACCATTGACGGCGTTGACGTTACAAAGCTTCCCGAGCACAAGAGAGCTCAGTACATCGGCCGCGTTTTCCAGGATCCCATGACAGGCACTGCGGCTACTATGCAGATCGAAGAAAATCTCGCTCTCGCTGCTCGTCGCGGCAAGGCAAGAGGCCTTAAAACAGGTATCTCCAAGGCCGAGCGCGAAAGCTATCGCGAGCTGCTCAAAACTCTTGATCTGGGACTCGAGGACAGACTCACGTCCAAGGTCGGTCTTCTCTCCGGCGGTCAGCGTCAGGCGCTTACTCTGCTTATGGCTACCATGAACAACCCTAAGCTTCTGCTCCTTGACGAACACACCGCAGCTCTTGACCCCAAAACAGCTCTTAAGGTGCTCACTCTCTCCGCTAAAATCGTTGAGGAAAATAACCTCACAACCCTTATGATCACTCATAATATGAATGACGCCATCAAGTACGGCAACCGCCTCATTATGATGAGCAACGGTCGCATCGTTTTCGACGTTAGTGGCGAAGAAAAGAAAAAGCTCACTAAGGCTGATCTTCTTGAAAAATTCAAGATCTCCGCAGGCGAAGAACTGGCTAGCGACAGAGTTCTCCTCTCTGAATAATAGTTAAAACTCCACCCTGCTGACAAAGCTAGTTTATAAGGATACTCAGGAGGGACCTTTTAAGGAAAGGTCTCCTCCCGAACCCTCCCCCAAACCTCTTTGTAAAAGATCCCCGTCCCACCCCACTTTTGTGGGGATGGACGGGGATTTTCTGCGAAAAGGTTTTGAAGGGGGTCCAGGGGGAAAACTTTTCCTCAAAAAGTTTCCCCTTGGATATTCTTACAGATTTACTTTGTCAGCAGGGTGGAGTTTTAATTATCACTTAGAGCGGCGTATTCACAAATCAAACGATTGTGAGCGGCGCGGAATTTCAGAGGATCGAATTCAACGTCAGTAAAGCTTCTGAAGCAGGAAGCACATATTTCATCAGCGAGAGGCTTGTTGTGAAGAGCGATCGCGCGCAGCATTTCATAGTCCTCAGCTGATTCTCGATGCATTTCAAAGCGAGCTGACATATAAGGCTCATTCACACCGGGATATAAAAGCTTGTCATCACCCGCAGGAAGCACACTGCGGCTGCCCGCATTCACATGACCGGGGCAGCTAGCCTCGTAAGGATCAAGATCACCCTGATAGTTGTTGACGGACCAGTGCAGATAGCCTGACAGATCATAAGCGTAATTCGCCCAGTAAAGATATCTGGTTGCAAGAAGCGGAATATCCATAAAGCGATTGATATATCCGTCAACGCGCGGGAACAGACAAACGTAATGCCAGACCTCGTCGCCATCCTCCTTGAAGTTTTCAAAAGCCTCTCGGTTTTTCTCAAATTCGTCTGCGCGAGGCACCCATATATCAATTGCGCCGTAAACGGGAACGTATGACACCGCATCGTAGATCTTGATTTCAGGCAGATAACGTCTGACCATACAAGCAACCGCCCTGTACGTCAGCGCGTTAAATCTGTTGGGCTCATCTGCAATACCAATGCAGAAAAGATCATTTTCAAGCCATCCGTTTTCGCGGAGGTTTTCCCTGAGTGCAGGCAGATATTTTCTCAGATAATCATAACATTCATAGGAAAGAGCATCCATTCCGCGAATAATGATTTCAGGCGCATCCCAAGCGCGTCGGAAACCGATTCCGTTAATGTGAAAGCCGTTAAATCCAAGCTCAAGAAGCTGTTTCACCCGTCGGTTAAAGCCGCGGAAGTCAAAATGCCATTCTCCATCCTTTTTCCACGAATGAACGGGATCAAGAAAATATCTGTTCTGATGCATCTTGCGAAGCATCTCAAGATATTTGCGATCAACCTGAGCAAATTCATCACTTCGGAAATCAAGCCCGTGCTTGTTCATAACCTCACTTATGCAATATCCCATAGCGATTTTGAGAGTTTCCTCAGGAAGCTTTCCCTTTGAAATTATTTCAACGGGAACCTTTATTTCGCAATCATCGCTTTTTAGTAATATTTCGCGAAAAACGCCCTCTCCATCTGTTTTGTATGCAAAATAAATCGAGGTTACGTCGTGCTTCTTCTCTATTTTACCACAGCACGGCTTGAGGCAATCGTACACAGAAAACGGCGCAGTCCTCTCGGGGAAATGAGGCATAAATCCGTTTTCAAAATTGGGATTGTCTTCAACGGGAATCGCCACCTCTTCGTATATATCAGCACCATCGGCATAAACCTCCAGTACCCCTGAAAAGTCTCTGACAATAACCCTGAAGGTTGCATAGCTGCCAACAAGAGCATATCCCTTGTAGCACTTCGCCTCCGAAGCATAATCCCACCTGTCAGGATAGGTCCATTCACAGCTGTCAATAACTTTGTAGTCCATAATATCTCCGTTCAAATCAGTTGATATTATTTTACCATAACTACCGTTTTTCCGCAACCCCAATCACGCCTTAACAAGCTCACCCTCATCATAAAGAAGCTCCCCTATTGCCTCAATATCACGAAGCGCCAGATTTTTCATCGCTTCAGACTTCATGCTGTATCCGCAAGCCTCCGTTTCACGTGATAGCGCCTCGGAATCAAAGCTGAAGGCATCATGCGCCTTAATCCCCGCCACGTATGACAGCACGTTGTCAACCTTAGGATCATAGGAAAGCGCCACAACAGGAATTCCCACTGCAGCCGCAGCAAGAAGAAAATGAAGACGCATACCAATGGCAAATTCCGAATTTTTCTGAAGCCCCAAAAGAATTGAGGCATCAGGCGGAGTTACTACGTATCCTCCCGTAATATCAGCCATAGCGGCTGACAGCGCAAAATCACAGCTGTCCTGCATGGATATAAACAAAGGAGTTTTCCCCTTTATAACAAAAGGCAGGAGAATGTGAAGCAGAGAATCCTCGTTTATCTGGCGACTGCCCTTGCATCTTCTGAGGGAAACGGTGAAATAGCTTTTTTCATATATCCCGTTGTCGCAAAGAAAACGCCTGACCTCGCTACCCTCCGCCGCATCAATAAGGAAAAACGGATCTGCCGAAAGCTCCGACTCAATTTCCATATCATGCAAAATCGAATGGGATGCATCATCTCTGACGCTTATTTTATCGCAAATATCCAGCGCACTTCTGGCAATATCACTTCGCTTAAGGGGCCCTATGCCGTTTGCATAAGCATAAACCTTGGCTCCCAGATGCTTAGCAAGATGCATCACTCGACAATAATATCTCAGGCTTCGTATACTTGTTGAATCCTGCAAGAGACTTCCGCCGCCGCTTATATAAAGCTCCGCCTGCGATAATTCACGAATCAGCGCCGCTGTGTCATAGCGATGAACGCATCTGACACCTAAAAGTCGCTTCATTTTGTTTGGAGAGGCTGAAAGCACCGTTATTTCATAGCATGGATATCTTGTCTTTATTTCATTTATAAGCACGGAGAGCACCGCCTCGTCTCCAAGGCTCCCATAGCCGTAATACCCTCCGATAACTATCTTTTTCTTCATAGCAATCCGTCGTCCTTTCGCTTGAGTTTTCCAAATTGTCGGCAGAAAACAAAGTCCTTATTCATACTATTAATATTTACACCTAACTCCTTGAAAAAAATGAAATATTATGTTACAATGAATCCAAATAATTATGCCAAAAGGAGAAAAACTCATGAAGCATTACACAGAAACGTTCGAATACGCTACATACGATAAATGCGGTAAAACCGTTCCTTACAGAATCCACTATCCCGAGCACCGCGACGAAAACGGCAAATGCCCCGCCGTTCTTTTCCTTCACGGCGCAGGCGAAAGAGGCACTGACAACAATCTTCAGCTCCGAATCGGCCTTGACGTTGCTATGAAGGATGCAGACAGCCCCCTCCATGACGCTCTCATTATCGCTCCTCAGGTTGAAATGGACGAGCACCAGCAGGAAAGATGGGTATATACAGACTGGGGCCTCGGCAACTATAAAATGGACGAAATTGAAGAAAGCGTTTGGGTTAAGAGCGCAGTTGCTATCCTCAAGGAAAAAATTGCTGAATGTAACGTTGACGAAAGCCGAGTTTATATCATGGGTATCTCCATGGGCGGCTTTGGCAGCTGGTATACAATGGCTAAATATCCCGAGCTCTTCGCAGCCGGCTTCCCCTGCTGCGGCGCAGGCGATCCCTCTAAGGTTGATATTCTTAAGAACATCCCCATCTTCACGTTCCACGGCGAAGTGGACGACATCGTTCCCGTTGGCGGCACAAGAGAGATGGTTGAAGCTATCAAAGCAGCAGGCGGAGATAAAATATTCTATAAGGAATATCCCGGTGTAAATCATTGGAGCTGGGACCTTGCCTACGGCGAAAAGGAAATCATAAAGGAAATGTTCGCGATCAGAAAAAACTGATCATCACTGAAATATAATGAAAAAACTCTTTTGCTCACTTCTCCTCCTGTCTCTTTTGCTCTGCGGCTGCAGACCGATCGAAATCGAGGGAGAAGAAACCACCCCCTCAATAAATCTGGACGTTGAATATAAAGAGACAGAAACTGAGCTTGATCGCACAAACGACGGCAAAACAATAATCTGCGTCGATGCAGGCCACGGCTTTGACGACGTTGGATGCGGCCCCTATCTTATGGGATGCTACGAGAAAGAGGTTACTCTGAAGGCAGCCAAAAAGCTGAAAACAAGCCTTGAGGCTCTCGGCGCCGAGGTTATACTTACTCACGACGGAGAATCCTATCCCTCGGAGGCTCAGCTTATAGCAGATGCCGAGCGCCTTGGAATCACACTTAAGGAAGATGGAATAAAGGAAAACAACATCTTCTCCGCATACGAGCGCGGCATCTACGAGGAGATTCTCACAAAGGATGCCAGAATAGATTTCTTTATCTCCCTCCACGTAAACAGCGTCGAGCATGCATCCTACGTTGATGGCTTCGAGCTTTATTATTGCGAGGATAACCCGTGCAGCGATACCATAGTTCGCTTCGGAGATAATCTATCAAATGCTCTCGAGGGAGACTTTCTCCTTGATGCAACCGAATACGACGATTCCTATATCGTTACAAAATACGCAAAGATCCCCTCAGTCCTCTTGGAAATGGGCTATGCCACAAATCCTCAGGACGCAAAGAATATGACAGACGACGCATGGCTATCTCAGCTTGCAGAGAGTCTGGCTGCCGAGATAGTAAAAATTGTTGAAAACTAAAGGAGCTCTCTATGATGATACCGAGACCTGAATATCCCCGTCCTCAGCTTGTGCGCGGAGATGAATCCTGGCTTAATCTTAACGGAAAATGGTTTTTTGAAATAGATAACGCGGAAAGCGGCGGACAGAGAGGTCTTTATAAAATGGACCGCTACGAAAAGGAGATCATCGTTCCATTCGTTCCCGAAAGCGAAGCATCAGGCATTGAAAACGTTGATTTTATGACTCGTGTCTGGTATTGCCGCAGCTTTGTTCTGCCTGAAAATTTTGATAATGCAAAGGGCAAGATCCTTCTTCATTTCGATGCAATGAACTATGAGGGTCAGGTTTGGATAAACGATGCCTTTATGGGAGAGCATAAGGGCGGATACGTTCCCGCAACCTTTGATATCACAAAAGAAGTGAAGGCAGGCGAAAACAGAATCAACGTTACCTGCCGCAACGACGTGAGAAGCCCCCTTCAGCCCTCAGGCAAGCAGTGCTCCTCATATGCCAACCACGGCTGCTTCTACACTCGCTGCACAGGCATCTGGCAGACAGTTTGGCTTGAATACGTTCCTAACACTTATATCGACTCAATCAAAATGCTCCCTGACGTTAAAGGCGAAAAGCTTGATCTTACAGTTTATCTTGCAGGCGGCAACGCTGACGTTACAGCCAAGATATTCTACAAGGGCGAGTTCGTGTCCGAGGCTACGGCTTCCAGCGCTTGTAATACAGCAACGCTTTCACTCCCCGTCCCCAATCCTCACCTCTGGAACGTTGGAGCACCTGAGCTCTATGATATCGAAATCACAGCAGGCGAAGATAAGATCACGTCTTATTTTGGTATGCGCAGCGTTGATATAGTCGGCAATAAATTTATGCTCAACGGCAAGAGCGTGTTTATGCGCCTTGTTCTTGATCAGGGATACTACGAAAAGGGTATCTACACAGCAACTAGCGACGAAGAATTCGTTCGCGATATAGAGCTTTCCATGGCAGCAGGCTTTAACGGCGCAAGAATGCATATGAAGGTGTTTGAGCCCCGTTTCATCTATCACGCTGACAGAATGGGCTATCTCCTCTGGGATGAATATCCCAACTGGGGACTTGATATTGCGCGCCCCGAGGCTATGAATGCAATGCTTCCCGAATGGCTCGATATCCTCCGCCGCGATATTAACAGCCCCGCTATTATCGGCTGGTGCGCATTTAACGAATCCTGGCCCGGCGGCACACCCCGCCTCTATGACACAGTGTACGATATCACAAAAATGTTTGATCCCACACGCCCCGTGATCGATACGTCCGGTTGGATCCATATGGGAAAAACAGATATTTTCGATGTTCACGACTACGTTCAGGAGAAAAACGAATTCAACGATCACTATAAGGGACTCGTTGACGGCGGCGACGTGTTCTATAACGGCGAGGGCGGCGGCCCCTCCGCTCCCTACAACGGAAAGATGCCCTATTTCGTTTCCGAGTTCGGCGGCGCTTTCTGGGATATAGACACAATTCTTGAAAGCGACGGTCAGGAGTCAGGTAATGCATGGGGATACGGTAACGCTCCCAAGAGCCCCGAGGAGCTTGAACAGAGATTAATCGATCTTTGTACAATACTCCTTGATAACCCCGGCGTTTGCGGCTTCTGCTACACTCAGTTCACAGACGTTATGCAGGAAATGAACGGCGTTTTTGCCTTCGACAGACGCCCCAAGGTCAACCTTGAAAGAGTTCATGCAGCCCTTTCACGTAAGGCCGCAATTGAAGATTGAATTGTTAAGGATTTTTAATACCCGATGAATATATTAGAATTTCTCGAAGCGTGCCTCCACCACGGATGGCACGCTCTCGGGCACGCACTTGAGGACACTGTCCTCATAATCCCCTTTATGTTTCTGGCATACCTGCTTATCGGCGCTCTTGAGCGCGGCGGCGGACTTTTTATGATCCGCGCTGTTGTTGGCGCAGGAAAGATCGGCCCACTTATGGGCGGCGTGCTTGGACTAGCTCCCTCCTGTGGCTTTTCGGCTGCTGCATCAAATTTATACGGAGCAGGTATACTAACAGCAGGAACTCTTATTTCAGTTTATCTCTCCACCTCTGACGAAATGCTTGCGGTTATGATCTCAAGCCAAACACCCCTCGGCACTATCCTGAAGATCCTTCTTGCAAAGGCAGCCAGTGCTATTGCAGCAGGTTTTTTGCTTGATTTCTCCATCCGACTTTATTACAGGCTCAAATATCCCGAGGATTATCACACGATGGATAATGAAAACGACGGTAATATCACAGAAGAAGAGCTGGCAGAATGTGATTGCGGCTGCGGCGATGGATTTTGCGCAGCAGAGGGAAACCTCTTCGTTTCTGCGCTGGTGCGAACACTCAGAGTTTTCGGCTTCATAATCGCCCTATCCTTCGTGATCAATATCGTTCTTGAGTTTTTTGATATCGCAGATGCGCTTCGCGCCCTCTCCGATATTCCTGTGCTCGGAAGCCTTGTTGCAGGACTTATCGGTCTTATTCCCAACTGCGCAGTTTCCGTTGCTGTTACAGAGCTCTTTCTTGAAGGCATCATCGGCGCCCCCTTTATGCTGACAGCTTTGCTTGCAGGCGCAGGAAGCGGACTTCTCATTTTGTTCCGCGCAAATAATAATTTCAAGGAAAACCTTCTCGTTTGTGCTGAGGTTTACGGATTTTCCGTTGTTTTCGGCAGCATATTCGGACATATTTTATTTTGATTGTATAGATATTGCGCGAAACTATTGATTTTTTTATAAAACGGTAGTACAATAACTGTAACTGACATACAAATAATGTTAACAAATAGGAGATAGATCACTATGGCACAGCTTAAAAGAATAGGCGTTCTCACATCCGGAGGAGATGCCCCCGGTATGAACAGCGCTATCCGCGCCGTTACTCGCACAGCTCTTTCCTATGGAGTAGAGGTTTTCGGTATTCTGGGCGGCTACAGCGGCCTTGTTAATGACAAGGTAAGACCTCTCACAGCAAGAGACGTTTCCGGCATTGAAAGCCTCGGCGGAACAATACTTTATACCGACAGATGCGATGAATTCAAAACAGAAGAAGGCATGGCAAAGGCAGTTGAAACATGCAAGAAGTACCAGCTTGACGGTATCGTTGCATGCGGCGGCGACGGAACTTTCCGCGGCGCAACAGACCTTTCCAACAGAGGAATCCCCACAATCGGCGTTCCCTGCACAATCGATAACGACATCGCTTCCTCTGAATATTCTGTTGGCTACGATACAGCTATGAACACAGCTATCGAAGCAATCGATAAGCTTCGCGACACTTGCGAATCCCACGGCCGTTGCAACGTTGTTGAGGTTATGGGTAATAAAGCAGGCGGCATCGCTATTCAGTCTGCAATTGCTTGCGGCGCTGTTGGTTGCGTTATCGTTGAGCGTCCCTTCGACGAAGAGGCTCTTTATGATAAGATGAAGCACCTCAGAGCAGACGGCAAGAGAGGCTTTATCGTTGTTGTTAGTGAAATGATCCCCTTCTACGCTTCTGAAGAGTTTGCAAAGAAGGTTGAAGCTGAAACAGGAATCGAAACAAGATTTGCTCGCCTTGCTCACGTTGTTCGCGGCGGTAACCCCTCCCTCAGAGACAGAGTTACAGCAGCTAAGATGGGCTCTGAAGCAGTTAAGGAACTTCTCTGCGGCAAGACAAATCGCGTTATCTGCGAAAGAGACAACAAAATCATCTCTCTTGATATCAACCTTGCACAGACAGCAGACCGCATCTATAAGGGCAAGGACGATTTCACAGCAATGGACAAATATCCCGAAGAGGATAAGGTTCGTATCAGACGCATCATTGATGCTAAGAAGAAGTTCTTCAAGGATATGACAGTTCTTCTCGCTGACCTGACCTGCTAAGTTGCTGTTGAAAAACTTCGTTTTTTCGACAATAGGCTTTGTGCACTCGCGTCTCGCGTCAGTCGCTTCGCTCTGACACTCGCAAAGCCGCAAAAGGTGTAGCCTCTGTCGCTTCGCCCGAAGCTTCCGTCGTCTACCGATTTATTCAGATTACGTTTTCACGAATATAGAATTAAAAGCGGCGTTTTCGCCGCTTTTAATTTATTAAGGAGAAATATGGCTGCAAATAAAAAGCTTAAAATGACAGACTGCACTTCCTGCATGTATTACGACTATGACGAATATATGGAGGATTATATCTGCAATCTGGATCTTGACGAGGATGAAATGATCCGCTTCCTCGGTCATCCCTATTCAAGCTGCCCCTATTATAAGTTCTACGACGAATATAAAACTGTCCAAAAACAGAACTAAGGTTAAAATTTCTTAATCTTTTCTTTGCAAATTGATAACCTTTCGGAAAAGGTCTATCCATTGACTTTTTCGATGATTTATGTTAAAATTTGTAAAAAGTTAACCTTAGGCTATCAAAAATAAAGGCAGGTATTATATATGAAATCTCTTGGAATCGTCAGAAAAGTTGATGAGCTGGGCAGAATCGTTCTCCCTAAAGAAATAAGAACGTCATTCGAGCTTGAAAGCGGCGACGGAGTTGAAATATTCGTTGACAAGGATAAGATCATCCTTCAGAAATATGCTCCCTATTGCACCTTCTGCGGAGAGGCAAACGACGTTGTTATGTTCAAAAACAAGCGTATTTGCCGCGCTTGCCTTGAAGAGCTCACAAAATAATCAATCGCAAAAAAATAATTCCCCGCTTATTGCCCGAGCACATTCGGGATAATATAAGCGGGGAATTTTTATTTTCTTCCTTTCCCACCAAAGTGGCGCAAAAAACAGTAAAAGACGATATGCTGAATACGACCTGCTTTTCTCACGTAGGGTGCGAAAATAGCCCTATCACAGAAAAGAAAGGAAATACATAAAAATGGACGTTTCAAAAATCAAAAGAGCAGGCTGTAATGCTCCGACCGAGCTCATAAAAAAGCTTGAGGGCATTTCAGAGGGAAAGCTGGTTCGGGCAACTATTAAGCCGCTTTTATATTTTATGGCTGCACTTGCGCTTGCAGACGTGGAGGTGATTTGGGGAGTTATCCCCTTCGGTATAGCTATTATATGTACGTCAAGCAGCTTTATATGCACGTCAGCCGCGCTTTGCGGCGCTGTTCTCGGGTGCGCCCCCTTAGGGCAAAGCGGACTATGGCAAATAGCTGTGTGCTCTGCCGTTTATCTTCTTAGACTGGCAATATCCTATATTGAAAAAAGAAAAAGCTTCACAATAGAAAAAGCTTTCCGCGAAAAACGACAAATGAGAGTTCTTGCCGCCGCTATTGCATCTGTTGCAGCAGGAAGCATAACGGTTATGTACGGCAGAAACGTCTACTCAGATATTTTCGCCGCCGTTTCAGGCTTTGCACTTTACCCAACGTTTACTTATGCATTTATACTGCTCACGTCCAAAACGGCAACTCAAAGAGAGCGCATATGCGGACTTGCCGCAGCCTCTTATGCAGCCTCGCTTATGCTTAACCATTGGAGCCTCCCCTTTAATGCAGGCGCAATCTTTGCGCTTGCCATAACCACTATAATAACTATTACAAACGGCACCCTTGCAGGAGCCGCAATCGGAATTTTCAGCGGTATGGCACTTGATGCCGCATATGCACCCATGTTTCCCCTTGCAGCAGCTGCAATAAGCCTTGTTTACCGATATTCAAGCTCTCTTTCCGTAATTGCAGGTGCTGCCTCAGCGGTTTGCTGGTCCTTTTACGTTTCAAGCTTTGGCGCTATGGGAGAGATTTTTCCCGAAATGCTGTTCACAGCCGCAACGCTGGCCCCCCTTGTCAATCTGGGTATCTTTCCCAAAAAAGAGCTTTTCCAAACAGAACCGGAGCCCTCTCCGCCCATACCAAACAACCCTCTTGAAAAAAGACTGCAAAGGCTTTCTCTTTCTCTCGAGGAAATATCAGAGCTGCTCACCGACGTTTCCCGTCAGGTGCAAAGGCCCGCCTCAGATGAAGCAGAGCGCATATGCGCCTCTGCCAGAAGTGCTTATTGCAAAAAATGCGTACATAGTAAAATATGCTCAGGAACTGAAAAGAACGAAACCGATAATTTTTTTGAGCATCTGGCAAAGGCTCTCCACGAAAACGGCGAAGCCTCCGTCAGAATAGTTCCTCCAAGACTTGCAGCAAGATGCTATAACATAGATAAAATTCTTGATTTCACCTCCACCTCCGCAAAAATAACAGGCAGATTGGCAGCAGAAAGCTGCAAAACACGCCTTTTTGCATCAGATTATAAGGCTATCGCATCGCTTCTTCGGCAAAGCGCCAAGCCCGATGGCGAAATCTGGGAAAGAGATCCGGAAAAAGAAAAAAGCCTAAGAGGATATTTTTCTGATATGGACGTTGAAATCAACACTATCTCCGTTTACGGCAAAAGGCGCAAAAAAATCTACTATAAAGGTATTTCTTTGCCAAACACCGCAGGCGAGGACGATATCCGCCGCGAAAGCGAAAAAATCGTTGGCACCAAGCTTTCCTCACCTGAATTTACAATAGACGGAAGAAGCATATCCGCATATCTGCATACCGTTCCGAAATTCGCAATAGATGCCGGTAAATACAGCTCCGCAGGAAAAAGGGATGATTTTAGCGGAGATACCGTGCTGAGCTTCAAAAATAACGACGGCTATTATTATTCCCTTGTTTCCGACGGAATGGGAAGCGGGAAGGAGGCTGCGCTGACCAGCGGTATATCAGCCGTTTTTCTGGAAAAGCTGCTTTTGTCAGGTGCGCCTATGAAAAGCTCTCTTGAACTGCTTAACGCCTTTAT